>NZ_JBNLYC010000057.1:0-28214 GCF_050172015.1 Bacillus sp. GMa5/1
TTTTAACCATTTCCGTAATAATAAAAATACACTACCACAAATTATGTAAGAACTCACGAATGTGACAATTGCTATAAAAAATGAATGATGCATAGAAAAGGTCAGTACCATTAATAAGAAAGATACGAAGATTAAATCCAATAAAATAAAATACCCCGAACTTAAAACACTTTCTACTAATTGTAACTCCGATTCTAATTCCGAATATTTCAGTCTTTTATACAGTAATCTCACTTTCACTCACCTTCTATGAATTAATCAAAAAATGCAGCAAAGGCAATAACTAATAATAATGTTCCACTAATCAATGTACCAAACTGACCTAAAGTGAATTTACCGATGCGAACGTGAGCTATCTTTCTTCCCAACACAACTCCGCCCCATACTGTAATAAAACTACCAACTGCAGCTGCAATACAAACAGCAATTGGATTCAAACCGAACAAACCCGCTCCTAATCCATTTGTGAGCGCATTAGCAGATAAACCAATCCCAAGAAAAATAGACTCCACAAAACCGATTTCCCCAGATTTACCGATATTTTTCGTTAAGCCATTTATTTCAGTGTCCCCCACTTCTCCTTCAATCTCTTGCACCGAAACCTTCCGAGGAATTGCTAGTAAGATGATTCGGAGACCGATTATAACTAATAAGAACGAACCGATTACAATCGGCATTATCCCAGGTAAAATTTTTGATAGCCATAAGCCAAAATATATTCCTACTACACTAAATAAAAAGCAAATTACCGAAATAATAAAATTTGATAGATGACTAATTTTTATATTTCGAATGCCATAAGAAATTCCTACCCCTAAGTTGTCAATACTCGATGAAAACGTTAGTGCTAATACCATCATCCATGCTGCCATTTCGTTCACCCCTTCGTATTGTTGAACATCCCGGAAACTAACGTGACATACATAGCATGGAATAGGAATATAGGGAGAAAATAACTCCCTATATTCCTTCCACTTAACAGCTCTGTTTAAAAACGGGGTAGAGTGAACCACTTCATTATATTCATACGATGTACTTTTCCTTTTTCGCGAACGAATTGAAAAATATCTCCCGTAAAAGATCCCATTTTACTAGAAATTTCTTTTTGCATCGCTTTATTTTCCGATACCGCTTTTACACTTAAATCTAATGCTTGCTCAAAATGTTCTAACGCTTTCTCTAGGTGGTAATCTACATCTTGTTCAACAGCTTTATGCGTCATTTCTTACTTCCTCCTTTTCCTCAACCTTTGCAGCTGCTTCAATTATCTCTTGTTCATTAGAATGTTCTTCTTCAACATAAGAAAGTTCTTTCTCGAATTGTTTTTGCATTCTATCCATTTTCGCTTCTACAATAATATCTTCCACTTCTTCTTTAATCGTTTCAAAAGTAGACTTCACACCTTTTGCACCTGATTCAACAAGTGGACGGAGTGTATTTCTTACAACAGGTAATAAAGCGGCACTTGCTAACGCTAAAGTAGATCCAATAACAATTTTTCGTATCATTTTCATTACTCCTTTACACTGTTTTTAATAATGCTAGTTCATTAACTACCAACTTTTTCGAGTCATCATTCTTATATGAGATTAATTTAATAATAGGTTTTGAAATTTGAGACACTGTACCAGCTACAAAAAGAACAGGTACCCATTGCATAAATGTTAATGGAGCGGTATGGAATATACGAGCAAATGGCGGAACATATATAGCTGATAATAATACAAGCCAAGACGTTCCTAACGCCGTCACAAAGAAACGATCTTTTGACCAATCACGCATCGTTTCGTCCGATCCTTCTTGTCTCCAAGAGAATGTTTGAATAAGTTGACCGGCAACTAATGCTGCAAATGCTGATGTTTGCGCTACCGCAAGAGGCACGCCAACCGCTAAGCTCATACCGAATAAAGCAAGTGAACCTGCTCCAAGCAGTATTCCCCGCGTTACAACTTTTTTGTACAACTCTTTATCAACAATATCTTGACGTTTCGTTTGCTTCGTTTTGTTTCCAGGATTTACAGCTAAGATCATCGCTGGTAAAGCATCTGTAATAAGATTCATTAATAAAATTTGAATTGGTACTAACGGAATCGGCATTCCCGCAATAACTGCCGCACTTGTCACTAATACTTCAGCTAAATTTCCCGTCAATAAACATCCAACCGCTTTACGAATATTACCAATAATCGTTCTACCTTCTTTTACCCCTTCCACAATGGAACCGAAATGATCTTTTTTCAATATAAGATCCGCAGCTTCTTTCGTTACTTCTGTTCCTGTTTGCCCCATCGCAATACCAATGTTCGCTTTCTTTATAGCAGGTGTATCATTTACACCATCCCCAGTCATCGCTACAATTTGACCGTCCGCTTGGTATGCAGCTACTATACGTAACTTATGTGCCGGTGTTACGCGAGCAAAAACAGAAGTATTTTTTACAATTTCTTTTAATTGTTCATCTGTTACATTGTCGATTTCTACCCCTGTCAAAACACGATCATCACGATTCCAAATACCGGTCTGCTTCGCAATAGAAATTGCCGTAGTCGGATGATCCCCAGTAATCATGACAGGCTTTACACCAAGTTCAATCGCTTCACGAATACTCTCTTCCACTTCAGGTTTTGGCGGATCAATCATACCAACTAATCCAACAAAAATAAGGTCATCATTCTCAACATTACTATACGCAAAACCTAATACACGTAATGCCTGTTCTGCAAAACCTTCATTTTGTTGTAAAATGACCTCTTTTTCTTTATCACATAACGGATAGATTTCACCGTTATGTTGATACCATTTACATCTAGTAAGGATTGCCTCTACAGATCCTTTCGAAAACTTATACAATGATTCATTTTCCTTACAAACGACACTCATAATTTTCGTCTCAGAATCGAACGGTTCTTCATGATGTCGTTCAAATGATGCCATATCCTTATATGAAACACCCGCTTTAGAAGCAAAACTTAATAAAGCCCCTTCAGTTGGGTCACCTTTCACAATCCACTGATCGTCTTCATGTTCTAACTTACTATTATTACAAAGAACACTAATTTGCAGAACGCGAATAAAATCTGGATGTTCTAACGGCGTTTTTTCACTTTCATGATAAGTCGCTTCTTCTACTTCCATCTCTACAGCAGCTGCGACTTTAGACGACGTTACATCCGATATTGTACCAACTGGTTCATATCCATCACCCGATACACTCCACATACGATTTGGTGTGGCAATGACTTTAACTGTCATTTCATTCTTCGTAAGAGTACCTGTTTTATCAGAACAAATAACAGTTGTTCTACCTAACGTTTCTAAACTGGAAAGCTTCCGAACAAGTGCATTTTGCTTTTGCATACGAAAGATTCCTGCACTTAAAGCGATTGTAATCATAATCGGTAAACCTTCTGGCACAGCAGATGCTGTAAGAGCAACTGCTGTTGTAATCATTTGCGTAATCGGTAAACCGCGTAGCAATCCTGCTACAAGCACAATACCGCCAGCCACAAATGCTCCTTTAATAAAGGTTTTACTAATAGACGTCACCTTTTGCTGTAGTGGTGTAGGCTCTGTTTCTTCCCCCTTCATTAAGGAAATCATATAGCCCATCTCTGTACTCATCCCGGTTTCCACTACTATAGCTCTCGCCTTGCCGCGCGTTACGGATGTGCCCATAAAGAGCATATTATTCTGCTCCGCTAACGAAGATTCTTCCCCTACCGCATCCACTTTCTTTTCAACTGGTAGAGACTCACCCGTTAGCATCGCTTCATTAACTTCTAAATTCCAAGAGTCTATAATACGAAGATCCGCAGGTACGCGGTCTCCGGCTTGAAGGCAGACAACATCACCTGGGACGAGCTCACTACTTGCTACCTCTATCTCTTCCCCTTCACGGGTTACTATACAATTTGGCGCACGGAATTGATTTAAAGCTTCTACTACTTTTTCTGCTTTTCGCTCTTGAAGGGTTCCAATTACCGCATTGACGACGAGAATTGTCCCCATCGCTAATCCATCAAACACCCCGCCTGATAATACAGACAATCCAGCTGCTCCAAGTAAAATAAGCGATGTAAACTCTTTAAATTGCCCCATAAATGAAACAATCCAAGGAACAGACTGCTTCGGTTCAATTCTATTCATTCCATACTTTTCTTGTCGCATTTGCACTTCTCGAGCGCTTAGCCCTTGCTGTTTCTCCACTTGTAAATCTTTTATTACATCTTCTTGCGAGAGTGCATACCATTTTGTAGAAGTTTCTCTAGCTACCGAGTGGTTCATATTCAGTAACTTTTTATTAGAAAAAATCTTCTCACTTACTCGCTTCGCTCTAGATAAAAACGTTAAAGATAGAGCATTTGCCATTAAAGCGATAATAGGTGCCGTGAATATAGACCAAACAGCCAGCATCTCCCCGGCAATATTCCATATTTTCGCTACTCGAAAATGTTCTTTCACTAATAAATCGATTTGTTTCGCATAGGCGATTGACTGAAATATATTTTTCATTTCATAATAAGATACAGACGGAAATTCAATATTATCCTCACAAACAAATAATACTTCTTCCCCATCCGAACGAATACGCTCCACACGCTCTACAACATCACTATGTTGCCAACTTGCATCAATACCGTGCTGCGAAAGAACACTATGATTTACATGTAAACTATTTTGCAAAACTGCAAACTTCCACTGATTTCCACCTAATTCTTTCATTATTTCTGTGAATTCAGGTGTAATCGTCATTTTCGATCCAACTAACAATCCTACACATTTTTTACCTTTAGCAACGAACTGAACGTTAAATCCTTCTTTGCCAAGTCCTTTCGCTTCTAGCTCATAAGCACTTATATCCACACCATTTCGCTGCACAAATACTTTACTCCCGATAAAGGATGGAATGCCTTGTATGTCACCTTTTATCCCTTCGTCATCAACTTCGATTTCAAAAGCTTTCCTTAACGTTCTTCCTGTTTGCTTCGCTCGTTGCACAACTTCCTCTTTCCAATCATGCCCACTTTTCTCCAGCAGTGAGGCTGCCGTGCACCAAACTTGCCCTTCATCTTCTGAAATGCAGCTAATCTCCGCTTCTTCATGACAGAATATACGCGATACATCGTCAAATACGATTGTTCTCGTTCGGGACAGTTGAGATAACGATCCTTCATTTGGAATAAGATATCCTCTTTCCCTCGCAACGAGATCTCCTTGTCGCCATGCATACTCAGCAGACGAAACTGCAGGTTTCGGATTCGCAGCTAATAAAACCGCCATTCCGCGTAGTGGATTTCTCGTAAAGGCCCATGTTGCTCCCCCAAAAAGCATGCCCCATTTCGATTGCTTTTCACTGTATGCTTTAATCTCCGGGGATAAAATTCTTTCTTTATACGAATCTGTCTCTTCATTTATGTTCGCTTGACTACGCTTCCAATTTAAATAATTTAATAGACTAAGTCCCGCTAGTACGACGATATTTTCCCGCGCTAGTGCGAGTGCAAGCGTTCCTATGCCAAGCACTAGATCAGAATTCACTTTTTTGCTAGCAACCATTTTTTTGAATCCTCGTTTTAAAAACGGGTATCCCGTCAAAACAGATAAAGCCCCCGACAAGTAAAAAAGCCCTGGACTTCTAGCTAAAGCTGATCTTCCCATAAATAGTTGCTTTATACCGAACGCACCTAATCCAGCGACAGAAAGCGCTAGTGGCAATGGAACACCTTCACCTTTTTTCTCGTAAGAAATTACACTAGATGAAGAATCTTCTGCTTTCTTCGTTTCTTCAATATTGTTAAAGTTAGTATTCTTTGTAGTTTGTTCTTCTAGGAGTTTAATTATTTCACAAACGGTATGTAGAGAGGTCTTGTTGATATCGTAAGTAATCAGGGCTCTTCCTGTAGAGATAGAGGGACTCACTTGATAAATACCTTCCACGTCACGAAAACGTTCTACTATCAAGTTCGCCATGTCCAAGTTGTATTTTAGTTTATATATTTCAATTCGAATTCTTCCAGGTAACGATCGTATAAATCTCGTTTTTAATAATTTACTCTGCATCATCATCCTCCTTATCCTTGTAAAGGAAGTAAAATCACTTACTATCTAAGGAGTAACAGGTATGCTTTCGTAATCTACACTCTGCTCAGAATGATATGCATTTACACGAGACGCCCATTTTTCCTGGAATTTAGAAATAGTTGTCGGTACAGCTTCTACTGCTCCAATAATTGGCGATACTGTTTTTACTGCCACTTTACGTGCCGCTTCTTTTACTTTCGGTAAAGCTTCTTCCATTTCTGAACTAGCATTTTGAATTTGTTCTTTTGCACCGAGAAAAGCAGACACTGTTTTTACCGCTAGCTTTCTTAGCCCCTTTCTCGCTTTTGGTGACGCTAATATAACCGCTGCTACTCCAACCGCTATACCGATTGGTGATTTCATAAATTGAAACATGTACATTTCTCCTCACTTAATTTTTTTCGAATTTGTAAAGTGAATCAATCCTATCCTACCAAGTAAACATGTAATTCATTCCATCACACCCTTTTTTTGTAAAAAGTATATATAGAGTATATATTTACGTTTGCATTATTTCAACAATTTATTAGTTTTTTGCAAATTTTATGTTAATTCAAAAAATATTTTTGTAAACACTCCTATTCCTATGCCATTAAACAGGTAATATATTCCATGTTTTGTTACTCAATTGTTGAGATTATATTGAGAATTTATTTTGTTTTTTCGCAAATCACAAACTAAGACACGCACTTTTACGAAACAAATTTTATATACTATAAAAAATGCTACAAGGAGTGATTTTCATGAGCTTATCTTATTGGAAATACGCGATTCTTACTCATATCACTGCAAATTTCCGTACCTTTTTATTCAATATCATTGTCGCTATTTTAGGAGAAATCGCCCTCTTTCTTGTCCTCAGTTTTATTCCAAAAAGATTTCATAAATTTTTTGCATAAAAAAGCCTGAGTTCCTATCTATCGTAGAACTCAGGCCACTTAGCCTTATTAAATAATGGGAACTTGTTACATAGATTTCTCAATACCCAATCTGGTATTAGAGAGAATATATCAGCGATTTTTTGGATATATCAACGATTTTTCAAATATATCGATTGTTTCTTTCAATATATCAACGGTTCGACACAACATATCGATTTACCAACAAATTCCGACATGTTTTACATGCGAAATACCCCACATAACTTTATACAAAAAAGACGACCGAAGCCCGGTCGTCTTTTCCTATTTATTTCGGAGCATTTCCTACATATTGCGTAATATCAACATTTAATGCCTGTGCTAAACGCATACCGTATTCTTGATCTGCACGGAAGAAGTTACAAACAGCTAATAATTTTGTGCGTTCATTTACGTCTTTTAGATCATTTGTTAAGTTTGCAATTAAGTTATCTTGCTCTTCTTTAGAGAATGAACGGTAACGCTCACCTGCTTGTTTGAAGTCATTTGGTTTCTCAATTTTTTCACGAGATACATAGCCTTCTACTTTCATAGTTGAATCGCGGTAAGCTTTGTCTTCAACTGGATTCTCTGCATGACGACTCGGTTCGTAGTTGATTGTAGATGGGTTTTGATTCACTTGCATCGCACCATCACGTTGTTGATTATGAACAGCTGCGTATGGGCAGTTTACAGGAATTTGTAAGTAATTTGCACCAAGACGATAACGCTGTGTATCTGGGTAAGAGAATAAACGACCTTGTAATAATTTATCTTCCGATGGCTCAATACCATTTACAGTTGCACTTGGAGAGAACGCTACTTGCTCTACTTCTGCAAAGAAGTTTTTCGGATTACGATTTAACGTCATTGTCCCTACTTCCATTAATGGGAAGCGATCTTCTGGCCATACTTTCGTTGGATCTAGTGGATCAAAGTCTAAAGAGTCCATTTCATCTAATTGCATAACTTGTACGTGTAAATCCCATTTTGGGTAATTTCCTTTTTCGATTGCATCGAACAAGTCACGAGTTGCATGATTGAAGTCTTTCCCTTGTACTTCTTGCACTTCTTTCGCATTTAAGTTACGTACACCTTGCTGTGGTTTCCAGTGGTATTTAATATAAACAATTTTACCTTCTTCATTAATCCATTTAAATGAATGGACGCCGAAACCCTCCATTTCACGATAGCTTGCTGGTGTACCGTAATCAGAAAATACCCATGTCATCATATGTGTAGATTCTGGACTTAACGTCATGAAATCCCAATAACGATCTGGCGTTTGAATATTCGTATCAGGTGCTGGTTTTAAGGAATGTACCATATCAGGGAATTTAATTGCATCACGAATGAAGAAAACTGGTAAATGATTACCTACGATATCGTAGTTTCCTTCTTCTGTATAAAATTTAACAGCAAACCCACGTGGGTCACGTGCTGTTTCAGGAGAACCTTGACCATGAATAACCGTTGAAAAACGAACAAATACAGGCGTTTCAGTTCCTTCATTTTGTAAAAATGCTGCTTTCGTATATTGCTTCATACTATTTTTCGTTACGAATACACCGTGAGCACCTGCACCACGTGCATGCACAACACGCTCCGGAATACGTTCACGATCAAAGTGCGCAAGTTTTTCTACTAAATGATAGTCTTCTAATAATACTGGTCCACGACGACCAGCTGTACGAGAATTTTGGTTGTCTCCAACTGGAGCACCTTGGTTTGTTGTTAAGCGATTATTTGGATTCATCTAGGGGGATCCTCCTCTTTCTTTCGTAGTAATCATTATTTATTTAAAATTATTATAAATTAATTATTATTCAAAACTAAATCTTTGTCAACTATTTCCTTCACTTTTTTGGAAACAATTTCAGCCAAACAGTCGATAAATGCAGATTGTGCATTCGGCATATTTGGTCTGAAATATTTGGCATTTAATTCATCCGTTACAACTTTACATTCATAATCGTTGTCATATAAAACTTCTAAATGCTCCGCTACAAAACCAACTGGGCAATATACGAAAGATTCGTACCCATGCTCTTCATATAAATCTTTCGTTAAATCTTGCACATCTGGACCAATCCACGGATCTGGAGTATTCCCAGCACTTTGCCAACCGATTGTATAGTTTTGAATATTTGCAGCTTCTGCAATTAAATCTGCCGTATGCTTTAGTTGTTCTACATATGGGTCTCCTGCTGCAATAATTTTTTCTGGCAAACTATGCGCTGAAAAAATTACGACTGCTTTCTCTTTATTATCAATTTCTGTAAACATCTCTTTTATTTGGTCTGCCCAATACGAAATAAATTTCGGTTCATCATACCATTGTTCAATTGGTTCAATAACAGGACCACCGATTTCTTTTGAAAGACGAATAGCACGGTCATTATACGCTTTAATGCTAAATGTAGAGTAATGCGGCGCTAATACGATACTAATCGCTTGCTCGATCCCATCACGCTTCATTTCTTCTACAGCATCTTCTATAAATGGTGCAATATGTTTTAAACCTAAGTAACAAGTAAATTCATACTCTGTAAATATGTTATTCATTGAATCTGTTAATTTATGCGCCTGTTCTTTCGTAATTTTTGCAAGCGGTGAAATTCCACCAATCGCTTTATAGCGCCCAATTAAATCTTCAAGCGCTTCTTCTGATGGCGTACGCCCGTGACGGATATGTGTATAATATGCCTCTACATCGTCTAATGATTCTGGTGTTCCATACGCCATTACGAGTAAACCTATTCTTTTCTTTGTCATCTATCTAACACCTCAATTTTATAAATGAGAATCTTTTTCAGAACGTTTGTTTCCAATTATAACAAGTAATAATAAGTACGTCAAAATAATAATTCTAATTAAATATTATTTATAAGGTGATTTTGAATTTTATATGACAATTTCTTTAATAAAAAGCGACTTACATAATTGTAAGCCGCTTTTCCCTTATTCCTTAATATTTACCCCATATTCTTTAAACCAAACATGAATTTGTGCTAAATGAGCTAAAAGCTGTGGCCCAGTCATCAATTGACCAAACCATGGTGTTTGAAATGCACTGCCGCCAGACTGAATCAATCCGCTCAACTGCTCTTTATCAAACAGTTCGTGTAAAATTGAACCTTTATCCGTTAATAGATTTTGAAGCCATACTGTTACTGCGTTTGTATAGTGTGGATTGTGCGTTTTCGGATACGGACTCTTCTTTCTATATAAGATGTCATGCGGAAGTACATCTTCTAACGCTTTACGTAATAGACCTTTTTCGCGGTTTTTATACATTTTCATTTCCCAAGGAATATTCCACGCATATTCGACAAGACGATGATCTGCAAATGGAACACGTACTTCTAAACTTGCCCCCATACTCATGCGGTCTTTTCTGTCTAATAATGTTGTCATAAACCATACCATATTTAAATAAAATAATTGGCGTCTTTTTGCTTCTAGCGGACTTTCCCCCTCTAAAATAGGAACTTCTTGAATCGACTCTTCATAACGCCTTTGTACATATTGTTGTAAATTTAATTTATTTCTCCATTCTTTTTTTAGAAGTTGTTCACGTGCCTCTGTAGAACGCATCCATGGAAATGCACTCGATTGTAAATCATCTTCTCTATAAAACCACGGATATCCACCAAATATTTCATCTGCACATTCTCCAGATAAGCCAACGACAAAATCTTGTTTAATTTCTCGGCAAAACCATAATAATGACGAATCGATATCTGCCATACCAGGCAAATCACGAACAAGTACTGCTTCAGTTAAATACTCTGCTAATTTTTCATTCGAAATGACGCAGCGATGATGGGTTGTTTGAAATGTCTCAGTCATTAAATTAATAAACGGAGCATCTGAATTTGGCTGGAATGCATTTGCTTTAAAGTATTTGTCATTATCTTCGTAATCAATAGAATACGTGTGTAATTGCCCTTTTCCCGATCTCTCATATTCTTTCGCTGCAATAGCTGTAATAGCGCTCGAATCTACACCACCTGATAAAAAAGTACATAGTGGTACATCAGAAACAAGCTGTCTTGTAATAGCATCTTGTAGTAAAAAGCGCGTTTTCTCTACTGTTTCTTCAAAAGAGTCTTCATGTTTTTTACTTTCTACATTCCAATATCTCCATATACACAAACCGTTCTTTGAAAATGTCATCGCATGACCTGGACGTAATTCTTTTATACCAGCATAAATACCGTGGCCAGGCGTTCTTGACGGTCCGAGTCCGAATATTTCTGATAACCCTTCTAATGTTACTTCCGCCTTCACATCTGGATGCGACAATATCGCTTTTAACTCCGAACCAAATAGTAAGCGTCCGCTATCATATTTATAAAAAAGTGGCTTTACACCTAATCGATCTCTCGCAATAAATACTTGTTCTTTCTGTTCATCCCATACTGCAAACGCATATATACCGTTTAAATGATCGACACATTCTTCTTTCCATTCAATATAAGAAGCTAATAATACTTCTGTATCAGAATGACCTTTGAACGTATACCCTCTTCTTAATAATTCCTTTCGAATGTCTTCTGTGTTATAAAGTTCACCGTTATAGCAAATGGCATAATTCGTTTCATCTTTTAAACAAGTCATCGGTTGTTTCCCCCCCTCAGGATCAACAACAATTAACCGTTTATGCCCAAATGCGACATTTCCTTTAATCCAAACTTTATTATCATCCGGCCCCCGCTTCGCTAACGTCTCAGCCATCTTCGTAACGACATCTCTTTCTCCTTCTAATGAGCGTTTATAATCCACCCATCCTGTAATCCCGCACATATAAATCATCCTTCCATCTTATTTCTTTTCTTGAACGTGCAGTAATCCCCACCCTAAGAGTGCGGATCAAAAAATGAAAAACTTGACGATAACCTACTATCCACATATGGAATAGCATTCTCACTCAGTAAAACGTGTTTTATTGTATGCCCACCTATGTCTAGATGTGTCTAGTTATAAAGAACGCACGAACTGTCTATAACAGGAATAACTACTTTTCATAAAGGAGAAATCGTATATGATACAACGTAAACATATTTTATATAACCAGCCCCGTGCTCATACAGTCGGTAATGTAGAATATATAAACAATGAATGGGTATTCTTTGATGATGAAAATGATGAAGCGTTTCTATTAGAAGATATTGCCGAAGATGGGTTTGAAATTTTGTATAATAACAATTGGTTACCAGCCCGTTTCTATGAACAAGATGTATTACAAATCGCCAACGAGCAACACCATTTGCAAAATGGTGAAATGGTACGTATTCGAAAAAAGTTACTTCTTAGCTATAATGAATGGCTCGAGGAATTACCTGACTCTGTCTTCACATTATTAACTGAATCATTGCAATCACTTCACTACTCTTTATATGATTGCATGTATTGTCATAATTATTTATCCTTCTTACCGAAAGAGGAGTCACGCGAAGGAGTAAATATTCTTTTGTTTGATAACGACGAAATGATCTGTACACTGCAGCACCATTTCGTACGTCACACTACATCAAATAAAAATATGTTCCGTTTTACGAAAGTAAATGGAGAAGAGTTGCATATCGATGCGACATAAAAAATAAAAACCACCTTATCTCCCAAGTCTTTGAGATTATAAGGTGGTTTTATTTTTATTTGAATACGTACCAGCCAAGTGGCAATTTCAGTCCTAAGTATAATACTGCTACTAGCGCAACAATAAATAAGCCCCAAACCGCCCCTGTTGGTTTGTTTTTGCTCATTTTTACAAGAACCATTTCCATTCCGCCGATAACTAAAATACCAGCTAACATTTTTAAGCCATACCACATGTGCATGCTACCTGTTGCTGTCTTCACAATACTCATGTACAACATGAAGCCTGTCACAATAATGATGATATACATTAGGCGAAGCCCCATATGTACACCTTTACCTTTTCTTCCTGCTGAATAAAGTGAATACGCAACGAAGAATAAAATTAAACCTAACGCCCATGCTGTAATATGCATATGTACCATCGTATTCCTTACCTCCTCTTTTCACACTTTTTCATCCTATATGATAACATGTTCATTTATTTTCAGGAAATGTTTCGCTTTTTTACATTTAAATGATATAATATTTAGAGTATTTACAAACTTCTTGTAATAACAAAAGGGGGAACAATCATGATTCAAACTAAGGATATTATCGAACTTACAGACACATACGGAGCAAATAACTATCACCCACTTCCAATCGTTATTTCTAAAGCAGAAGGTGTTTGGGTAGAAGATCCTGAAGGAAACCGCTATATGGACTTATTAAGTGCATATTCTGCAGTAAACCAAGGTCATCGTCACCCGAAAATTATTAACGCTTTAATTGACCAAGCTAATCGTGTTACGTTAACTTCTCGTGCTTTCCATAGCGATCAATTAGGTCCTTGGTACGAAAAAGTTGCGAAACTAACTAATAAAGAAATGGTACTTCCAATGAATACAGGTGCTGAAGCTGTTGAAACTGCAATTAAAACAGTTCGTCGCTGGGCTTATGATGTGAAGAAAGTAGAAGCAAACCGCGCTGAAATCATCGTTTGTGAAGATAACTTCCACGGACGTACAATGGGTTCTGTTTCTATGTCTTCAAATGAAGAGTACAAGCGTGGATTCGGTCCAATGCTTCCTGGCATCGTTGTAATTCCTTACGGTGATTTAGAAGCATTAAAAGCCGCAATTACACCAAACACAGCAGCATTCATTTTAGAGCCAATTCAAGGTGAAGCAGGAATTAACATCCCACCAGCTGGTTACTTAAAAGAAGCTTTTGAAGTATGTAAAAAAGAAAACGTTTTATTTGTAGCAGATGAAATCCAAACTGGCTTAGGCCGTACTGGTAAAGTATTTGCTTGTGACTGGGACAATGTAACTCCTGACATGTACATACTTGGTAAAGCACTTGGCGGCGGCGTATTCCCAATCTCTTGCGTAGCAGCAAACCGCGACATTTTAGGCGTATTCGAGCCAGGTTCTCACGGTTCTACATTCGGTGGTAACCCACTTGCATGTGCTGTTTCTATCGCAGCTCTTGAAGTGTTAGAAGAAGAAAAATTAACAGAGCGTTCTCTTCAATTAGGTGAAAAATTAGTTGGGCAATTAAAAGAGATTGATAACCCAATGATCACTGAAGTTCGCGGTAAAGGTTTATTCATCGGTATCGAATTAAACGAACCAGCTCGTCCTTACTGTGAACAACTAAAAGCAGCTGGTCTACTATGTAAAGAAACACATGAAAACGTAATTCGTATCGCACCACCTCTAGTAATCTCTGAAGAAGATTTAGAGTGGGCATTCCAAAAAATTAAAGCTGTATTATCGTAATGATAGAGAGGTTGTCCGACATGTTGGGACAACCTCTTTCTTTTTATATTCATTTATATTAAGGTATTTTTGTAATTTTCTGTATTTTAAAATCGTAAAGGAGGTGCGATATGCTATTAAGATATGGTAAACATATTAACTATTTAGCTACATCTTTTATTTTAGTTACATTCTTTGGCTTCCTACTTTCCACAACATGGCTTACTCACTACTCAACTCCTACTACATTCACACTACTGAAAGCATCATTTTGGACTGCTGTTATTCTTACTATCATTGGTTTTGGACGAGAAAAAAGCGCACTTACAGTTATACTATTTGGCATTTGTACACTTGCATTCATTGGTCTTTACACTTTTTCCGTTATTGATTACCTCTATAACCCAAGGCCATAAAAAAGAGCTATCTTTTAACAAGATAGCTCTTTTCTTCACTTCACTACATTTCGCAAAGTACCAATTCCTTCTACTGTAATAACCACTTCATCACCAGCATGTAAAAACTTCGGTGGTGTGAAACCTTTTCCGACACCAGCCGGGGTTCCTGTTGCGATAATATCGCCTGGTTCTAAAGTCATTCCTTTACTTATCGTTGAAATAATTTCTTCTATTGAAAAAATCATTTTATTTGTGTTGGAAGTTTGCCTTACTTCTCCATTTACTACTGTTTCAATGTGTAATGCATTCGGCGCATTAACCACCGATTTATGAATTAAATACGGTCCCATCGGACAAAATGTATCGAAGCTTTTCCCAAGGAAAAACTGTTTATGTTTTCTTTGAATGTCTCGAGCTGTTACATCATTGATAATCGTATAACCAAAAACATGCTCAAGCGCTTTTTCTTTTTTAATTTGTTTCCCTCGCTTACCAATAATGATAGCTAATTCTCCTTCGTAATCTAGTTCGTCCGTTGCATGAGGGTGACCATTAATTTGCTCATTTATGCCAATAACTGTTGTTGGTGCTTTCGTAAAAATCATTATATTTTCTGGAATAGACTCTATTCCGCCCATTTCTATGGCATGCTCACGATAGTTTTTTCCAACGCACAAAATATTCTTTCTTGGCCTTGGAATCGGTGCTAATATTTTCACCTCTGTTAACGGATAATACGCCGCTTCCCCGTTCTCTTTTGCCCAATTTACAATTTCACATACTTTCTCAAAGCATTCAGTTCCTCTTTCAATACACTCTAACATTGTAATAGGGATTGTAACCTTTTCCCCTTTTTGTCTTTGCGCTTCTCTTAAGTGTAATACCTTTTTTTCTTCTTCATCCACAATACCTACAAATACCTTTTCTTCTTTCTTCGCCGTTACAAAACGCAATATTTCCACTCTCCATCCTAAAACTCATGCCCTTTAATTGTATTCGCATCCGTAAGAAAAAAACCTTCTCATACACGCTAATTTTTACAATATTCTTCTCATACCCTATTCGTTACGCCTTTATATTTGGCATAAAATGTAGAAATTTTACTTTTTTTAGCGAAGGTATTTCTTTTTTATGGAGTTTTTGTATAATATGTACTACATATATACTAAAAATTTCATTTAGAGATGGAGCCGATTTCAATGTTTGAGCAAGCGATTGAAAAAAAACGTGAAAAAATGATTTATTTTGCTGAACGCTATGGAATGACTTCTCAAAAAACAGTGGATTGTAGCCAAGAACTGGACAGGCTCTTAAATGTAATTTGGCATGTACATACGGATTTTCACCCAAATCAAACACTCGACACACACACGCAATAGCGTGTGTGTGTCTTTTATTTCAAAAAAACACACATTTTATTGAAAACGCCCATACAATAGTAGAAAAGAAAATTTTAAAAACGAAGGGTGTTTTATATGCCAGCTATGGTCGGACATATTCGTATCGTCAATATTGGATCAAGTGGTATTTTTCATATTGGAGATGTATTTGCGATTAGGCCTATTAGTTACTCACGTGCTTTCGCCGGGGCCGGCTCTTTCAACGTTGGAGACAATGTTTCTGTCTACAATTATCAAAGTGCAACGACTGTCAACGATTCAGATGTAATCGATCAAGCGATAATTGGCTCAACTTAAAGGAGGCAATTGCATTGAATTTTTATGTAAACCAAAGTATCATCATTAACAGCATTAAAATTGATAGCATTACAACCTCTTCTGTGTTCCAAATTGGTACTGCCGGAAGTATTAAAGCCCTATCTAAATTTTCAAATACGGGCGGATTTACGGAGCCGCTTCGCCCATTACAGGCGAAAGGACAAATTATTTCTATCAAACCATCAACTAGTTCTTCTTAAGACATCCTTGTCATAAATATATAGCAGGAATATTTTTACCCTCCCTATTGAAAAGGAGGTTTCACAAATGAATCAAGATATATATACTTACTTACACCAACTTCAACAAGCTCTTCAAACACAACAAGCAGCCATCCTGAATTTAGAAGATCAAGTGCGCCAACTCCAAGAAGAGCTTAACGAATTAAAAAATCGCCCCTCCTCTTCTGTAGGAAAAGTGGAATACAAATTCGATCAATTAAAAGTCGAAAATTTAAATGGTACTTTAAATATTGGTTTAAACCCATTTTCAGCAAAAGGACAACAAATTGAAGATTTTCAAGTGGATACAGAAACATTGAAGGTAAACCCTGAAACTGAAACAAACCCAGACTTTTATCAAGGTATCCTCCAAGAAATGCATCGATACTTAGATGAAGAAGCATATAATCGTATTCTCCATTTTGAACAAGAAGAGCGAACACCGCTTGATGAAATGTATCGACAAATGATGGTGGATGACATAAAAAAACAGATGGAGCATCGACTCCCTTATTATTTATCACAAGCGCAATCATATGAAGGTATTTCAACAGATCCAGATTATTTACGAGATATCATTATTCAGGCAATGAAACAAGATATTGACAAAGCCTTTCTCTCCTTTATTCAGCACATACCGGGAAATTTCCGAAAGGAGTAAGTATGTATGAACCTTAACGTTGTAAACCGTGAGTTAAAAGTCGGACAGATTAAAATGAACGGTGTATCGTCGTCCGCACTCTTTTTAATTGGAGATGCAAATCTCCTCATTCTATCTTCTATTCTCGATACACCATTTGAAACAGTTACAGAGGGTCCATTTGTACCATTAGTAACAGATGTCCCTCCTACTCCAGGTTAAGGAGACTGAGAAATTATGTTGCATCATGTGTCTATTGTCCAAAATGTTTCTATTATTTCTTTAGGGATTGCTGCTGTATTTCAAGTTGGAGATGCAAACCAAATGGAATTAAAAAGTAGAGCTATTGCCGTCCACCGTGAAATTCCTTTTTATATACGAGGAGAAGGTCGCTTTGATGCTTTTGAAATCTTTACAGATGAACACATTACAATTCCAAAACGAACGACAGATGTAAAATTAAACATTGTAAATGAATGCCCTTTTATTGAAGTTAATAACGTTGAATTACGCACACTTTTAAATTCTGGTTGCTTTCAAATTGGAAATGTTGATTATGGTTTTAATAACTCTCGTATTATACAAATCCGCCAATATATTACGGATGAACCTTCCGCACAATAATTCATATAGTAATTAAAAAGCTTAGTAAAGTAGGTGGATGGTATGCCTTCGGTTGTAGGAAATCTCGTCGTGCAAAACAGTAACGGCTCTTTCAACTTAGGAGATTTTTATAACGTATCTCCGAAAGAAAACACGAAAGCCTATAACGGATCTGGAGCTTCCAATGTTGGGTTTGTCGTGAATACGTTTAACGGTGTTAGTGCAACGAATACATTTGATTCTGATGTGGCAGATCAAGATCAGATTGGAACAGCGTAAAAAAAGTAGGAGATATTCTCCTACTTTTTTCTTTTATCTAATTCAAAATTATTAAAATAAAATTTTAATAAGCAAGAGCTTTACTGTCCACAAATAGTGGCATAAACAAGTAAGTAGTGAAGAGGCACTATTTCATTTTATTTAAATGATAACCCGCTCTCCTCCAAAGCCCTCCTAAGCTTCGGCAAAGACGCAGGTCCCATACCATGCAGTTTTAATATTTCTTTTTCACTATATTTTGAGAGTTCTTCTACAGTTTGAATTCCATGGTGTTCTAATGCCCTTCTTGCTGGCGCTGAAAGAAGAGAGAGAAAACCTTCTTTTGGTTTTCTCTCTTTCTCACAGACTGGGCAAGTTGGACAATCGCTACTTTTATAGTACTCGTGTCCCTGTTCACAAGTTCTTAACGTTTTTTCCGTTACCATTTTCAAGCCCCTCTATTCTTCAATATTTACAACGTGATTCCCATCAAAGAAGTATAAACATTTCTCTTTTACAGGATGTTGTAAGCTTTTCTCCAGTGCTTTTGCATATAACGAAAGCTGCACTTTATATCGATCTTCTAAAATTGGTTTCGCTTGTTCGAATCCGCCTGGAAATTTCCCTTCAATCGTATCTGTTTTGAAGTCGATTAACGTAATGCCATCTTCCTCTTCAATCATGCAGTCGATAACCCCTTGGACAAGAATCGATTCCCCGCTATTCCCTTGCCAATCTTGATATGCTTCTTCTGCTGCAAGCATCATCGTAAATGGAACTTCACGCTCAACACTTTTCGCCGCTAATACCCTTTTACCTAAGTCACTGTCAAAGAATGAAATTACTTTTTCAATCGCTATTTCTTCCGCCTGCTCGAATGTTAATAATTCCTTATTTACCATTCCAGCAATTTGCTCTTGAAGAACTTCAACCGTAATCGGCTTCTTCAAATCAACATGCTGCATAACGGCATGGACTGCTGTTCCGCGCTCTGCGTACGTTAACCCTTTTTTCTCCATAAAGCGCGGACGTGTTTTAATTGGTGCACGTAGTTTTTTAATAAAGGCGTTATCACTACCATCTTCTGATTGATAATTTCTCTTTATTTCTGTAACAGATTGCTTCGCACGGTGAGATGTTGCTTCCTCATATCCGTACTTCCACATTAATCTGTCGTACACTTCATCTTTTCGTTCACTTTCTAACGGCACAGCCTTTTTCTCACGAAGCGCTTCTAATAATTCTTGTTTCTCTTCTTGAACTGGCTCTGGTGCAAGTAGCGTATTACCGTCCACAACTTCTACTTTCCAGCTAGTGTCATACCCGTAAATTTCATCTGGAATACTTCCTTGTCCTAATTCAAGAAGCATTTCACTATCACGGTGTCTATATAATGAAGGTGCAATCCAGTCTAAATAACAAGACGCCCCGGCACGTATGTGATCTGGTAATAACCATTCACTATGTTCCCTCGCATCAAGCCATTTTTCCATTTCCTTATTTGCATCCTTAACTGTTCCGATTAAAATTAACTTCTCTTTCGCGCGCGTCAACGCTACGTATAGTACGCGCATTTCTTCCGCAATTAATTCCATTTTCATTTTACGCTTAATCGCAAGCTGTGATAATGTTGTATATTTAATTCGTTTACGCGGATCGATAAATTGCGAACCGAAACCGAAATCTTTATGCAATAAGAAACGTTTCATTAAGTCTTGTGTATTAAAACGACGACCGAGTCCAGCTACAAATACAACCGGGAACTCTAACCCTTTACTTTTATGAATCGTCATAATGCGAACAACGTCTTCTTGTTCACCGAGGGCCCTCGCCGTACCCATGTCATCACCGCGTTCTAAAATACGTTCAATAAAACGTAAGAAGCGGAATAATCCTCTAAATGATGTTGCTTCGTATTGTCTTGCGCGGTCATATAGTACGCGTAAGTTTGCCTGCCTTTGCTTTCCAGCTGGTAAACCGCCAACGAAGTCGTAATAACCTGTCTCACCGTACACTTTCCAAATTAAATCAGAAAGTGATTGTTGACGTGCAAATTCACGCCATCCTTGCAGTAAGTTATAAAACCACTCTAATTTATCATGAAGTTCTTGCTCCTCTTCAAGTGGTGCCCCTTTTAAGAATGAGCTCATTACTTCATAAAACGAGCCTTTCTTTCCATGAGCACGAAGCGTTGCAAGTTCTTCATCGCTCAATCCAACGATTGGAGAACGAAGTACAGCTGCAAGCGGAATATCTTGCATCGGATTATCAATAACGCGGAATACGTTCATCATAATATTTACTTCCGTCGCTTCAAAGTAACCAGTCGCAAGGTCAGCGTACACTGGAATTCCTTGTAATTTTAACTCTTCCATAATTTGCGGGGCCCACGGCATGGAGCGAAGTAAAATAACGAAGTCGCGGTATTGTACTGGGCGCATACTATCATTTTTACGGTCATACACTTCATAACCTGAATCAACCATCGCTTTAATGCGCTGCGCCATAAGACGAGCTTCAAGCTGTGCTTTTTCGACTTCTGTACCTTCTTCTCCGTCTATTACTTCTTCTTCCGTTTGCTGAATGCACAGTAGTTCTGCCGCTACATCTTCACCTTCTGGATAGGTAGCACCTAACTTTAATTCAGCGTCTGCATCGTAGTCGATTTCTCCGACTTCTTCACCCATAATTTGTTTGAAGATAAAGTTCGTACCTGCTAACACTTCATGACGACTACGGAAGTTTTTCGCTAAGTCGATCTTCATTCCACCGCCCAATCCTTCTTGTGTGAAGCGTTTATATTTTCCTAGGAATAGTCCTGGTTCGGCTAGTCGGAAACGATAAATCGACTGCTTTACGTCACCAACCATGAACAAGTTTCCTTCACTCTCAGAATCTTTCGTTACGAATTTAATAATAGATTCCTGTACAAAGTTCGTATCTTGATATTCATCGACTAATACTTCAGCAAATTTATTACGATATTGGAGCGCCACTGCTGACGGATTCATTTCACCATTTTCACTTTGTTCACTTAAAATTTGTAAACAAAAATGCTCTAAATCTGTGAAATCGACCATTCCTTTATCTCGCTTCATCGCTTGGAAACGCTCTGTAAATACTTTTACAAGTTGAACAAGCTTTTCTAATACTGGGTGCATATCTTGAAAATCTCGTAAGAAACTTTCAGGTTTTCGGCTAAATAACTCTTCTTGTAATTTCTTCACTTCATCTTTCGCTTTATTACGAAGAGAGTCTACTTGTTTTACAACATCTTCATTGTAATCACTTTTCTTAATACGCTTTAACGTTTGCCACGATACATTTTGCATCGCTTCATACAAACTTGTCCACGACTCATGAGCAGCTGATGATAGCGTTCCAAGTAAAGCTAGATCTGCTTGCAGGGTTTCAATGCGAGGCGCTGGACCGTCAGGAAGCATTGCGAGTTCAGTTGCCTTACGAATATGCTGTTCCGCTGTTTCAAGCTGGAATTTCACATCTTCTAATAAATAAGAAGCATATACTAAATCTTCAATTGTCTTTCCTTCTACGTCATATGCTTCTACTAATTTATCAAGCCATTTTTCCGGATTTGGATGCGCTCTTGACTCTGTATGAAGCGCTAAAATCATACGTTGTAAGTCATCATCACTACGGTCACTCGTATAACGATCAACAAGTTCAAAGAAGATTGTATTATCTTCGATTCCGTACTCTTCTTCTAATATGTCATCTAGCACTTCTTCTTTTAACAATTCATTTTCTGTTTGATTCGCAATACGGAAACGAGGATCAACATCAAGCATGTAGTAATATCCTCTAATTACTTGTAAACAGAATGAGTGAATTGTTGAAATGGAAGCTTTATTTAATAGGCTCAGCTGCTTTCTTACGTGTTGAGAGCCTGGTTCATCAATTAATACCTTTTCTAACGCTTCCCCGATTCGGTTTTTCATCTCTTGCGCCGCTGCATTCGTAAATGTTACAACGAGCAGGCGGTCGACATCGACTGGATTCTCTTCATTAATAATCTTTTTAATAATACGTTCAACTAATACTGCTGTTTTCCCTGACCCAGCTGCAGCCGCAACTAAAATATCACGTCCATTCGCTACAACAGCTTTCCACTGGTCATCTGTCCATTGACTACCTTCTGGTTTTTCAGGCCAATTTTCTATCATTCTCCGCCAACCTCCTCTCTTATTTTCTCCATCGCTTCGCTATCTTTCATATCTTTTAACGATCGGAACTGATTATCTTCAAGTGACTCATCAAATTGACAAACAGATTTGAAGTTACAGAACGTACATGCTGCTTTATTTCCCATTTTATAAGGAGCAATATCGATAACACCTTCTGTAATATCTTTTCCGATATTTTCAAACGTATGGTGTACATATTTTTGCAGTACGTTAAACTCTTGCTCACTTGCAATACTTGAACGCGCACTAAAGCTACCGTCTTTTTTCAGGCCAGCAGAAATAATATCTGAACTTCCTGTTGAAAGTTTGTTATCCATTAAACGAACAACGTCAGCATCTCCTAATACGAGTCCTTTCATTTTAAATTTCTTTAAAATTTCTTTTTCAATTTCAGCTTCAGATGCGTCACCTTTCATCTCAACGATTGGGTTATGAATATGGAAATACAATACACCAGCTGGTGATGCTGCGTGACCTTTTTTCATCCACGTCTGCGCATTCGAAGTAACAACATCTAAATACGTTAACATTTGAAGTGCTAATCCGTAATACACTTCCGTTAAATCTAACGCTTTTGAACTTGATTTATAATCAATAATACGTAAGAACGTCCCGTTTTCATCTTCTGCCTTATCAACACGGTCAATACGGCCGACAACTTCCATCTTCACACCATTTGGTAATGAGAATTCCATCGGCGGAAGTGATCCTGTACCACCCATACCGAACGGCACTTCTAAATCAACTGGTACGAATCCGCTTGACTTCGCATGTTCACGAAGAATGATTGACGTACGGAAAATGATTTGTTGTAGTTTTTGTTTTAAATAGAAGTGACGGTTTGAACTTAATAAAATTTGTCGTTGTAATAACGGTGCGATTTCTTCTATTACTAAAACAGAAAGATGCTCACACTCTTTTATGGATAAATCCGCCCAAGTACGGTTTTCACGCAATAGCTTGTCCGCAATTTTCTTTAATGCCGCATGGAATAATTCGCCGATGTCCGGCGCATCAAGCTTGAAAATATCACGCTCTCTAAGCGATAAACCGTGCTGCGCAAAATGAGCGTATGCACAACGGTTAAATAGTTCCATACGAGAGACGCTTCCTTTAATTATATCTCCGTATAAATCTCTACTTACTGCTGTACTTAGTTTCTTCGCACGATTTCGATAGAATAAACTTGATAAGACGCGGCTACTTTTTTGTTTCCATTCATCTGAAGTTACGTAGAAATTATATACGTCCCACCAAAAGTCTAAATTCCCTTCAAATCCGTATCGCTTCCACGTTTGTAGTTGCTGCATAACGTAAGATAACGTTACTTCTGGCGTTGCTACGTATGAAATTTGTTCTGAACGTGATAAATCGTTTACGTCATTGGTAATAAATGAATCTTTCACATTAGGGAACATTCTTTTTATTTTCTTAATAAAGCTAGACGCAAGTAACGTCTTTCCTTCTTCATCTGCAAGCGGGCATGAAATATATAACTTCTCAGATGCTCTCGTTACCATTTGATACATAACGAACTGTTCTTCTAACAAAGTTTGTCTCGTCGTTGGCGCTAATTCAATCCCCGCTGCACCAAGAACTTCTCTTTCTTCATCAGAAAGCATACCTTCGTCCATAGGTGCTGCTGGAATAACACCCTCATTTACACCTATAATAAACGTTGCTTTCACGTCAGATAACCTGGAGTGATCAATATTAGCAATTAACACTTGGTCTAATGACGGTGGAATGTTAGCAAATTGAAGCGCCTCAAGACCTGTCGACATAACGTCCGTAAACATAGAAAGAGACATTTTCTCTTCACCAAGCATCTCTACAAACGTATCAAGAAGGCTCATTACTTCTTCCCATACTTGTTCATGATCTGTCGCAAATAAGAAATCTCCACTTTCTTCTGCACGTATACGTAATTCTTCTAGTTTTTTCGGAACATCCAGCTCTTCTAGAAATAAGTAAACTGCTTCACACATTTGCATAACTGTTCCTGCACGCTTTAACCTTTTTTGCATGCGAATAACAGGTGTTCTTACAACGTCACGCAATCGATTTATTTTCTCTTCCATTTCACGTTCACTATCTGTGATCATCCCGTTCGTATCATCAAGAGAACGATAACGGCGATACATCCATGGATCCTCTGAAGTCCACCTCTTTCCTTGTACACCGTACGCTAAACAGTAATTTTCAAATTCATCCATTTCTTCACGCATCGTTTCTTTTCTTACGTCTAATGGATATAAAAGCTCTGTTTTCACGCAGCGGAACACCGCATCATAACGCCAATTCCCACTAATAATCTCGAGTGCAGAACGAATACATTCTACTAATGGGTGGTGTGACATCGGGCGCTTTTCATCGATGAAGTGTGGGATATTATAATCTGTAAATAACGTTCGCATCACATCGTAATAACTTTCCCCATTACGAAGAAGAACCGCAATATCTCGGTAACGATAGTTTTCCTCCGCCACAAGTTTACGAATTTCACGCGCAACACCTTCTACCTCTGCTCGTAAATTCGCAGCTGTACTAATCGTTACACTCGCTTCACCGTTAAATTTTTCATTCGGACGCGCTTCATAATGAGCTTCTAAATGCGCTAATGCCGGAGAATGAAAACGCGGCTGTTCCATAAGTGGAATTGTTTTTTCAATTTCTATTTTCTCTTCACGCGCTACTTGTTTGATTTTTTCATACGTTAACGTCGTTTCATAAAATAAATCGAGTTCATTTACTGGCTGTGCTAACGTTTTTTCATCTATCGTTAACGTGATCGTAACTCTCGCTCCGCAAATCATAAGCTGTCTTACAATCTCTAACTCTTGCGGGGAGAGTGAATGAAATCCATCTATATAAATTTCCGCACCATTTACATATTCAGACTGCGGAAGCTTTTCCACTAGCAATTGCAGGTAGTCTTCTGAATCTAAATATTTTCCAATTAAAGCACGTTCAAAATCATCGTATAATAGCTGTAAATCATACACTTTATTCGCTAGTAACTTTTGTTCGGCACTGCTACTATGCGCATCCAATTGTTGCCACATTTCATATACGTTAGATGGCGTTACATTGTAACGTTTAAACTCTGCAATCATACTGCCAAGATGTTCAAAGAAACCGTTTTGCTCCGCTGCTTTTTGGAACACCGATAATCCATCTTTACGAGACTCTACAATTTTACGGAGTAACATATGTACACCCGCTTCATCAATATGAAGACGACTCGCTCCGCCAACTTCTTGTAGTACCTTCCACGCTAATCGTGAAAAACTAAAAACTTGTGCCCGAATAGAACCTCTTACATCCTCACTTCCAATTAACGCCTGCTGCGTCTGGAATGTCATCTGTTCTGGCACAAGATATAATATTGTTTTCCCTCTCGGGCGTTGTTTTAACTCTTCTTGCACTTCGCGTAAACAAAGTGTACTTTTTCCACTTCCCGCTCTACCAATCACAAATCGAAGTGACATGTAACCCCACCTTTCACTTACATAACGAACGTTAGTTTGCTACTATAATTGTATTATAGTACACGAAAAAAGACAAACTGAGTTGTTTGTCTTTTCTATACTTCTACTTCATTATATCAACCTTTTGAAAAATTCGTTTGCACCTCTTGAATTGGCCAATATCGCAAATCAACTTTACCGACAACTGTATCAGCTTTTACAAAGCCAAAGTGTCTACTATCCCAGCTCCCGAGCCGGTTATCACCTACTACAAAAATAAACCCGGGTGGCACCAGCTTTTCTTTCGTTAACTCTTCTAATGTAAAGTCGCCTGTTAGTTGCCTTCCATTTATCTCTTTCTTATACTTCTCTAAATACGGCTCATCAATAAATTGACCGTTTATATATAACTTATCCTGCTTATATTCAATATGATCTCCAGGTAAACCGATAACCCGCTTTACATAGTCCTCTTTTTTATTCGCATGAAATACCACAACGTCAAATCTGTTCAAGTCCCCAACTTGATAACTCACCTTATTTACAACTAGCATATTGCCATCCTGCAATGTCGGCATCATTGACTTCCCCTCTACAACATACGTTGAAAAGAAAAACGTTCGAAAAAATACAGCTAATAATACACCAATTAAAATTGTTCGTATCCACTCTATGCCTTCTTTTTTCAAAGTTTTCTTCATCTGCTTCTCCCCTTATCCTTTAATACTGAAGCTTTCCTTTACAAAGAAGACTATTCTTAATGTAGTTCTAACTTTACTTCGATTTTCTTACCGACATACCATAAAATAAAAATACCAATCGCTACAATAACTGATTTCACTGGATTATGAATAAATGACATTAAATCATGACCGATATACGTTAAAATAAAAATCATCACAAGTTTTCCGAATGCTAACGCTAGACCAAACTGTTTTACACTAATTCGGGATAAACCAGCGACAACATTTATTAGCGCTGACGGTGTAAACGGAAAACAAAATATAACAAAAATCGGTGCGAATCCTTTCCTTTCAACCCACCCCATTGCTTTTCGTACTCTCTCATGCTTATTTACAAACGAAAAGAAACGACTGCGACCAAAATGGCGGATGATGAAAAAGACAAGTAATGCACCCATTACTGATCCAAGCCATGAATAAAGAAAACCGAGCCAAAAGCCAAATGCAACAGCATTCGCCAGTACAAATACAATAAGCGGTAATGCTGGAATCAACGCCTCTATCATCGGTAAACCAATACCAAGAAGTGGTCCGAACGCTTTATAACTCTCAACAATATGATCCATATTTTCTGGTGAAAAATACTCTTTGATTGTCTGAAAATCCATTCTACACTTTACCCCTTTACTCTAAATACTATCCCTACTGTATCATTGCTTATATGAAAGAGGAAATGGTAGATACGACATACGGAGATGTATTTATTAAAGTTTCCATATCTTTCATAAGAATTCCTTCATTATTTAGCTATGATAATCTATCAATATTCGACAGGACGTGTCGTTCATTTTGTTATTTAGATTGTTTTTCGGTTTTTATCGGTAAATGAAATTATACTGGTGATTTTCTAAATATATCAATTACAACTCATTTTTTCTAATATATCGCCTTATCTACAAAGACTGACTGACAAACAAAAAAAGAATGGGGATTCCCCCATCCTTTCACACTTCGCCTTCCTTCACAAAATACACCTTCTCATAAGCGGGTCTTAATGTTGATTCCTCTTTTTTATCGACCTCTTTAAAACAAGGATTCCCTTGTTTTTTCCTACGATCTTCATATTCAGTACGTAATTTCGCTGTACGATTTTGTTGATTTTCAAAACTAGTTTTTGATATTTCTAATTTCACAGCAAAGCCATTTATAAATCTAATAATAAGATTTCCATCTTCTAATTCTTTATTACTTTCAATATAAAAATGAGACAACCAAGCGCACTCTTTTCTAGAGTAAGAATAGGTAGGGAAAAAATAAAGTTGATCTGCTGGACTAATCGCAATCGGTGCTTTATGTGTAATATGAGTTAACTCTTTCGTTCCTTCTTTTCTGCCTAAGAAACTAGAGCCATGCTTGCGGCAACTTCTTTCTATAATATCTAGAGGTTTTTGAAATACGAAAAAAGAATCATTCATTTCAACGACTCGCGTAACAATTTTCTTTTCACTTAGAATAACAGGAAGTAAGGCCATCGTATTTTTCGTTACAACATAATTTTCGACATAGCGTTCCACTTTACTTTCCATACTCCATTATCTCCTTTTTTCCATTTATATTAGCAGCTGCATATATAATTTTAGCATCTATGAAAAGGAAATAGCTTACAAGTTCCGCTTTTTTACAATTTTTTAT
>NZ_JBNLYC010000058.1:0-27369 GCF_050172015.1 Bacillus sp. GMa5/1
TGTAGCAAGAGAACTCATCACAAATAGAGAGAAGTGAGGAGGGCATATTACATAAAAATTTTACAATGTAAGAAAGCGAATGCATGGAGAGAAATGCGGTAGTAATAGATACAGGTGCGCGAGGTGTTAGTCCATTCATCAAATGTTTTTATAGAAATAATAGGATTACTTATTAGATGAATATATAGGGTAGTTTATCTAAATAAAGGAACAGGGGACACAGATTATGTCGAAGAAAAAGACGAGTAGGGTATTAGTAGCTGGAATATGTATATCTACATTATTATCGCCAGTAGCTTTCGAAGCATCGAAAGGATATGCAGCACCTTTGGAAGAAAATAAAGGTGGGAAATTAGAAGAGGTAAAAGAGAATAAGTTTGAGCAGAGAGTATTTCAGTTGCCGGGGAAAGGTAGCGTAGAAGAAAATAATCGTTTAAGAGTTACTTGGAAACTTTCCGCTAATGAACCGACTGGAATTTATGCAGAGCCAAATGAAGAGATTACAATTGACATAAAAGGAACGCAGTCTATCCAAGCTTTTATTGGAACGAGATCTTATGATGAAAAGGACCCAGAGGAGTTTGATTTAAAACCAGGGAAAAATGTTATTTCATCTTCAAGAGGCGGTATTTTATATTTTTATAATATGAATAACGAAGGAGAAGTAACAGCTTCCGTTACAAATGGTGGTAGTCACTTTCCTTTATTTATTTTAAGTAAGCATACAAAAAAAGATTGGGATGAAATGTTAAAAAAATATAAGGATCCTTATGCAGTTGAATTAAAAGGTGAGAGAAGCTTAATTACTACTACTTACGATTCTGTGCAGAAATATATGAAGAATACGGATCCAACAGATTTAATGAAATTGCATGATAAGATTATCCGTTTAGAAAACGCAGTGGCAGGATTATCTGAGGACAGTGTTGGGGTTGCAAAATCTCCAACTCATTATGTTCAGTTTGTTGAAAAACGGAAGCCTGCTAAAGGGGACTTTATGTTTGCAAAACATTATCATACAGGATATATTCCAACTGCAATGAATAGAGTTTTAGATATAGAGGTACTTGAGAAGGATGGATGGGGACCGTGGCATGAAGTTGGTCATTTACATCAGCAAGAACCGTGGAAGTGGTCTAAAGTAAGGGAAGTAACAGTAAATATTTACTCATTAGCTGTTCAAAAGGCGTTAGGGAATCAATTAGAAATGGATGAGCACTATAAAAACTCATTTGAGTATTTAGAGAAGCCTAAAGCAGAAAGATTCATTGATGACATTAATCCTCTTACAATGTTTTGGCAATTAAATGTAGTGTATGGAGAACATTTTTATCCTAGGTTACATCAAGCTTATCGTTTGTTACCTCAGAGTGAAATGCCTCATTCTGATGAAGAGAAAAAGCAGCTATTTATTTATATGACATCGCAAGTGGCAGGGCAAAATTTAATTCCTTTCTTTGAGGAATGGGGATTAACACCAAATGATGATATTAGAGAGAAAATAGAAAAATCAAAGTTACCTAAATTAGAAAAGGAAATCTGGAAAGCTACAGATAGTAATGATATTCGTGAGAAGCAAGTTGAACCGTATAAGGTTCCATATGGTGAACCTGCTAATGAAGTACAAAATCTTTTAGTTGGTACAGATTCTGACGAGAATGAAGCAAGTAAACTTGTTCGAAATTTAGGTGAGAATGTAAAAGTAACAGGAAAGATTGTATGGCCTAAACTAGAGAATGGTAAACAGGAAGTGTTAGTAGAAATTGGGGATGAGAAAGGAAATAAAAATTCAATTCCTGTCCAAGTTAACGGATTTTATGATGACAGTATAGTTTTTCAAGGACTTTCAGATGATGTAATGTCGACAGTGACACTTCACCACAATAAGAAGAAATTAAATGTAAACTTTACTAATAATGAAATACATTACCGTTTTGAAAAAGAAGAATATATGGGCTTAACGCTATATGATCGAAATGGGATTGAAAAGAAACGCGTATCTGCAGAAGGACAAGAAACGGGAAAAAGATTTGCGATGGAACTAAATGAATTGGATTTTGAATATGGTGATGTAGTAAAAGTATTCCATGCAGAACCGGATCGTCTGAAGTGGTACCAAAATAATACACTTGTAGATCAAGGGAAGGCTAAAAATAAAAAAGAGAAATTATTCCAAATCACTGAGCAAGGGTTCGAATTAAAAGATAGTTTACAAGAAGTGACGGCGAAACCGCAAAAAGTAGTAGTCGGAATGGATGTAGACAAACTAGATCCGAAAGAATTTGTACAAGTAAAAAATGGAGAAGTGGTTGGTTTTGCAGAAAAACCAAATACATCAAAAATCGGAGAACAAAAAGTAAAAGTAGAAACGAAAGATCGATTTGGAAATAAGAAAGTGACAGAAGTTCCTCTAACAGTAACATATGGAGATAGCCTACTTGTATATGGGCTAAGCTATAGAGATGGTGACTTAAAATCAATTGTAACTTTGCATCATGATACGAAAAAACTGAGTGCGACAGATACAAAGAACCTAATTCATGATTACTTTAAAGATGAAAAGTATTTTGAATTCACATTGTACGATAAAGAAGGAAGAGTGAAGAAAAATATAGCAGTAAAAGGTTTAGAGAATACGCAAGAATTTGCTAAGGAAGTAAATGGAATTGCATTTGAGTATGGAGATGTAGTGAAAGTATATCATGCGGAATCTTCTCGTTTACATTGGTATCAAAAAGATGTATATGTGGGCGAAGGAAAAAGTAAAGAGATAAAGGAATTAGTCTTCAAAATAACTGAAAATGGATTTGAAAGATTAGACGGTGAGCAAACAGTAAAAGCAAATCCGCAGCAAGTAGTAATCGGAACAAATAGCGAAACGCTAGACGTGAAGAACTTTGTTGAAGTACAGGGTGGAGAAGTAGTAGATTTTGTAGGGAAAATAGATATGACAAAAATTGGTCAGCAAACAGTGAAAGTAGAAACGAAAGATCGTTTTGGAAATAAGAAAGTGACGGAAGTTCCTGTAGAAGTGACATATGGGGATAGTCTAGTCTATCAAGGTGTGTCCGATGTTACACGTTCAATTATTACGTTAAACCACGCTGAAAAGAAATTACATGCAACATTTACAAATGATGAGATTCATTATCGCTTTGTAAATGAACAGTATATAGGCCTTACGATTTATGATCAAAATGGAACTGAGAAAAAGCATGTAACCGCAGAAGGACAAGAAACTTCGCAGAATTTTGCAGAACAAGTAAATGGTATGGCGTTCGAGTATGGTGACGTATTGAAAGTGTATCATGCCGAGTCAGATCGTTTAAGTTGGTATAAAAAGAGTGAGTTAGTTGGAAAAGGAGATAAGAAAAAGTTTAAAGAAATTTCCTTTAAGATTACTCCAAATGGTTTAGAGCAAGTGCAATAATAAGAAAAAGCTCGTAAAACATTATGTTTTACGAGCTTTTTTATTATTCAGCTTCAGAAACTACTGTGAAGCGTTCGTTTACATGTTTTGGGTTTTCAATCTCATCAAGTGCTGCAACTGCGAAGTCTTCGTAACTTACGTAGCTATCACCTTTTGAGTTAACAAGAAGATTGTCTTTGCCAGCTTTGTAAGAACCAGTGCGTTTTCCTAATGCGAATAGTGCAGAAGGGCTGATGAATGTCCAAGTGATATCATTTGTTTGTTGTAAAATTTCTAAGTTTTTACCTTGGTTTTGAGCTGTTGCAAGATATTCTTTCGGGAAACCTGGTGTCTCAAATACACGTGTTGTTTTCTCTTCGTCTACAAATAAGCTTCCAGCGCCTCCAACTACAAGTAATTTTGTATTTGGTGCGCCTTTCATAGCTTCAATAAGTACGTTTCCTGCATCTACGTGAAGGTGTTCTTCGCCTGCTGGAGCACCGAATGCATTTACAACTACGTCAAATGCCTGCAGGTCGTTAGATGTAAGAGAGAATACATCTTTCTCTAAAACTTTTACGTTTTCTTCTGTAATTTTTGCAGCGTTTCTTACGATTGCAGTTACTTCATGTCCGCGATCCAATGCTTCTTTTAAAATACGACTTCCTGCTTTACCAGTTGCTCCGATAATTCCGATTTTCATAATAAATCCCTCCAAAGTGTTTTGTTAAAGTGTATATCTGAAAGTAAATGAATTTGTTGTAATTAGGTTTGTTACAACCTGTTGTAATCATTATAGTTACAGGTTGGTATTTTTGTCAATAGGGTTGTTTGTGAATTTATTTTTTGTTTTAGTATGCACAGTTAGAGGGAGGGTAGTCAGTCATAAAGATATTGTTACTGTGAACCTGGCTAATATTTGGAAATTGCAAATTGTCGAAAAATGTTGATTTTTGAATGTTTTTTAAATATAATTCGTTTTATGGAGAAAAGGAGGGGTTAATTGTATGAATATTTTAGAGCAATTTATTTCATCAACAAATACAATTCTTTGGTCATATATTCTTATTGCAATGTTAATTGGTTTAGGGCTTTATTTTTCTATTAAATTGAAATTCGTACAAATTACTCATTTAGGGGAAATGATTCGTTTAATGAGTGATGGGTTAACTGGAAAGACACGTAAAAAAGGCAGTGTATCTTCTTTCCAAGCATTTTGTATGAGTTCTGCAGCTCGTATTGGTATCGGTAACTTAGCTGGTGTAGCGTTAGCTATTTCTATGGGAGGACCTGGAGCAGTATTTTGGATGTGGGTTATTGCGATTATCGGGGCTTCTTCAAGTTTCGTAGAAAGTACGCTTGCACAAATTTATAAAATAAAAGATGGCAGTGGCTTCCGTGGTGGTCCTGCTTATTATATGGAAAAAGGTTTAAATAAACGTTGGATGGGGATTTGGTTCTCTATTCTGATTACAATTAGTTACGGTTTAATTTTCAACTCAGTACAAGCAAACACAGTTACATTAGCGTTTAAAAATGCATTTGGTATTGAGCGTTACGTTGTTGGGATTGTATTAGCAGTATTAGTTGCGGTTATTATTTTTGGTGGTGTAAAAAGTATTGCACGTATGTCGGAAATGATTGTTCCGCCAATGGCAATTCTTTATATTGCGGTAGCGATTTTCGTTGTTATTAAAAACTTCTATTTACTACCAGATGTGTTTACAGAAATCTTTAAAGGTGCATTTGGTTTAGATTCAGCTGTAGGCGGTGGTATCGGTGCTGCGATGAAATATGGTATTCAGCGCGGATTATTTGCGAACGAAGCAGGTATGGGTAGTGCGCCGAACGCGGCAGCAACAGCTGATGTAACGCATCCAGCCAAACAAGGTTTTATTCAAACAATTGGGGTTTTAGTAGATACATTCTTAGTATGTACATCAACAGCATTTATCGTACTATGTTCTGGTGCATATAAAGCAACGAATTTAGAAGGTATTGAACTAACACAAAATGCATTAAGCTCACAAATTGGCCCATGGGCGAGCAGTTTCTTAGCGATTATTATTTTCTTATTCGCTTTCAGTTCACTTCTAGGAAACTACTACTATGGTGAAACAAATATTGAATTTATTAAGCAAAGCAAAACGTGGTTAACAATTTACCGTATTGCGGTAGTTGGAATGGTATTATTCGGTTCTGTTGCGACGCTTCAAGTTGTATGGAATATGGCAGACTTATTTATGGGTCTAATGGTAATAACGAACTTAATTGCGATTACACTTCTTGGCCGATTTGCGTACGCGGCATTAACAGACTATGTAAGGCAAAAGAAACAAGGGAAAGATCCAGTCTTCAGTGCAGATTCTATTCCTGGTTTAACGAATACAGAGTGCTGGGATAAGCCAGTGGTAACAGATAAAGAAAAAGCAGTGTAATTGAAAAGGCGAGCATCGAGGTAAATTTGATGCTCGCCTTTTTTGTTGTAGTAAATGATGAAAAGGGTGAGGGGTAATTATTAATATAACTTTTTTGTTTGTTCCTCTCGTTATTTGTGGAGAACGTACTGTTTTAAAAGTATGGCTGGGCGAAGAGGATAAGAGATTGAGTATTGGATAAATGCATGTAATAGCTATATTTTTATGAAAAAAACAAGTATGTTAATATAGTTAACGTATTCATGTCATGAAACCTAACATAAAGTTCTTGATTACTAAAAGTTTTTAGAATATAATTTTCTTATTGTTAGGAAGAGGGGGCAATGCAAATATGGATTTTTTAGCTAGGGTAATTGGGGATGTAAATAATATCCTTTGGTCATATGTCATTATTGCGATGTTAATTGGGTTAGGGCTCTATTTTTCATTTCGTGTGAAATTTGTCCAAGTTCGTTACTTCGGTGAAATGATTCGATTACTTGGGGATGGAGCAAGCTCGAAAACGAGAAAAGCGCAAAAAGAGAAGAGTGGCGTATCATCATTCCAAGCATTTTGTATGAGTACAGCTTCTCGTGTAGGTACTGGTAACTTAGCTGGTGTAGCTATCGCAATCTCAGCGGGTGGTCCAGGAGCAGTATTTTGGATGTGGTTAATCGCGGTAATTGGGGGTGCTTCTGCATTTGTAGAGAGCACATTAGCGCAAATTTATAAAGTGAAAGATGGGAATGCATTCCGTGGGGGCCCAGCGTATTATATGGAAAAGGGTTTAAATAAACGCTGGTTAGGTGTTGTGTTCTCTGTTCTAATAACAGTAAGTTTCGGATTGATTTTTAATGCTGTACAGTCTAATACTGTAGCGGCAGCTTTTGATGGGGCATTCAAAACAGATAGTAGATTAGTCGGTCTTGTTATGGCTGGTTTACTTGCAGTTATTATTTTCGGTGGAGTAAAACGAATTGCACGCGCGGTTGAAATGATTGTTCCAGTAATGGCAATTATTTATGTAGCAGTGGCATTATTCGTTGTCGTAACAAACATTACGTCAATTCCATATGTATTTAAAGAAATTTTCTTACATGCTTTCGGAATTAAAGAAGTAGTAGGCGGAGGATTAGGAGCTGCGATTTTATTAGGGGTAAAACGTGGGTTATTCTCAAATGAAGCAGGTATGGGTAGTGCGCCGAACGCAGCAGCGACTGCAAACGTAACGCATCCAGTTAAACAAGGTTTTATTCAAACTTTAGGGGTATTTACAGATACATTATTAATTTGTAGTTGTACAGCATTTATTATTCTTTTATCAGATGTGCATAATGCAGCTGATTTAAATGGAATTCAATTAACGCAGCAGGCGTTAAGTCAACATATCGGTCCATGGGCTTCTATATTTGTAGCAGTTGCAATCTTCTTGTTTGCATTTAGTTCATTAGTAGGTAACTACTACTATGGTGAAACAAATATTGAATTCTTAAATGGAAGTAAAGTGCTATTAACAGCGTACCGCATTGCTGTACTTGGTATGGTTATGTTAGGATCTGTAGCGACAATTCAAATCGTTTGGGATGTAGCAGATTTATTCATGGGTATTATGGCTGTTATTAACTTAGTGGCGATTGTATTCCTCTCTAAGTATGCTTTTGCGGCATTATCAGATTACGTAAAGCAAAAGAAACAAGGGAAAGATCCGGTATTCTATGCGGATTCTATTCCAGGTTTGAAAAATACAGAGTGCTGGGATAAGTCAGCAGTAGCTGATAAAGAAAAAGCAGTATAATGAGGTGAGCATCAAGTGAAACTTGATGCTCATTTTTTGTTTTATCCAGTTGTTTATAGATGGTAAAAGACGAACATTTATGAGCATTTCATAATTAAATGTAATTTTTTAAAGAAAAGTGCGGATATGAGTTGTGATTTATGTTAGAATGGAAAATGCCTTTGAAACAAGAGTTTTTATGACATTTCCTATCCAATCGAAGGTTACGGAGGAGAAATGGAAAGTTCGGATTATTTCTTGTTTTGAATGGTCAGACGTTCAACGTTAATGAAGAGTTAAATGGAGGATTTTATTAATGAAGTTTGTTATGTTCCTTGTAGGATTACTCGTTGTATTTGTACTCGGTTTTCTTATAAGTGCCGATCGAAAGAAGATTAAGTATAAACCAATCGTAATTATGCTTATTATTCAGCTAGCATTATCTTATTTCTTATTAAATACGCAAGTTGGTTATATTTTAGTAAAAGGAATTTCAGATGGATTTGGCGCACTTCTTGGATATGCGGAAGCTGGAATCGTTTTCGTATTTGGTGGTCTTGTTAATAAAGGAGAGGTTTCATTCTTCTTAACAGCGCTATTACCAATCGTATTCTTTGCGGTTTTAATCGGAATTCTGCAACACTTTAAAATTTTACCGATATTTATTCGTGCTATTGGTACGTTGTTAAGTAAAGTAAATGGTCTAGGAAAACTAGAATCATATAATGCAGTAGCAGCTGCCATTGTTGGACAAGCAGAAGTATTTATTACAGTAAAAGATCAATTAAGTAAAATCCCAAAACATCGTTTATATACATTATGTGCATCTTCTATGTCGACAGTGTCGATGTCAATCGTTGGTTCTTATATGAAAATGATCGAACCGAAATATGTAGTAACAGCACTTGTATTAAATTTATTTAGTGGTTTCATTATCATTCATATTATTAACCCGTACGATATTACAGAAGAAGAAGATACACTGAAATTAGAAAATAAGAAAAAACAATCATTCTTTGAAATGCTAAGCGAGTACATTATGCTTGGTTTCACGATTGCGATTACAGTAGCGGCTATGTTACTTGGTTTCGTAGCATTAATTACAGCAATTAATAGCTTGTTTGATTCAATGTTCGGTATTACATTCCAAGCTATTTTAGGATATATTTTCTCACCATTAGCATTCGTAATGGGTATCCCGCAAGCTGAGATGGTAACAGCGGGACAAATTATGGCAACAAAATTAGTATCAAACGAGTTTGTTGCAATGCTTGATCTTGGAAAAGTAGCTGGTGATTTATCGGCTCGTACAGTTGGTATCCTTTCTGTATTCCTTGTATCATTTGCGAACTTCTCATCTATCGGAATTATCGCAGGTGCAACGAAAGGTATCGATGAAAATCAATCAAATGTTGTATCATCATTTGGTCTACGCCTTGTGTACGGTGCGACATTAGTAAGTATTCTATCAGCGATTATCGTTGGTGTTATGTTATAAAAAAAGATGGCTCTAGCTCATAGCTAGGGCTATTTTTATGGTAAATTTGCATGAAAAAACCAATTAATTAGGAATATATTAACATATAAAAATCTTTTAAAATTTATATTGCATTTCGTCTAGATAACGCTTACAATTTGATTTGTAGGTGGTATCAATTTCAGACTTTCAATTATGGTAGGAGAGAAGAAGCTACCTTTTATAAATTGCAATTTATGTAAACGCTTACTGATTTTAGATGACAGTTGAATAGTTTTAGGGGTTTTAAATTTTTTTAACAACAATGGTCAGACGTCATTCGTTATACGTTATACGACCAATAACTCGTGGGAGAAGTGGAGGATTCACATATGAAGTTCGTAATGTTTCTAGTCGGTTTACTTGTAGTGTTTGTACTAGGTTTCCTTATCAGTTCAGATCGTAAGAAAATTAAATATAAACCAATTGCACTTATGCTTGTCATTCAATTGGTACTTGCGTATTTCTTACTAAATACAAAGGTCGGATTCGTATTAGTAAAAGGAATCGCAGATGGATTTGGCGCTATTTTAAAATTTGCGGAAGCTGGGGTTAATTTCGTATTTGGTGGTCTAGCAAACGATGGACAAGCACCATTCTTCTTAACAGTATTATTACCGATTATTTTCTTAGCAGTATTAATCGGGATTCTGCAACATATTAAAGTTTTACCGATTATCATTCGTGCAGTCGGTTTTCTATTAAGTAAAGTTAACGGTTTAGGAAAACTAGAATCATATAATGCGGTAGCAGCTGCAATCGTTGGTCAAGGGGAAGTATTCATTACAGTAAAAGATCAACTAAGCAAATTACCGAAAAATCGCTTATACACACTTTGTGCATCTTCAATGTCTACAGTATCGATGTCAATCGTCGGTTCTTATATGAAAATGATTGATCCAAAATATGTAGTAACGGCACTTGTATTAAACTTATTCAGTGGATTCATTATCGTTCATATCATTAATCCATATGAAGTAAAAGAAGAAGACGATATTTTAGAATTACAAGAAGACAAGAAACAAACATTCTTTGAAATGTTAGGCGAATATATTATGCTTGGTTTCTCAATCGCTGTAACAGTAGCGGCGATGTTAATCGGTTTCGTAGCATTAATTACAGCAATTAACGGTGTATTCGATTCAATTTTCGGAATCACATTCCAAAGCATTTTAGGATATATCTTCTCACCATTAGCATTCGTAATGGGTATTCCAACATCAGAGATGCTACAAGCAGGACAAATTATGGCAACAAAATTAGTAACGAACGAATTCGTTGCAATGCTTGACCTTGGTAAAGTAGCTGGTGATTTATCAGCTCGTACAGTAGGTATTTTATCTATCTTCCTTGTATCATTTGCGAACTTCTCATCTATCGGAATTATCGCAGGTGCAACGAAGAGTATCGATGGCAAACAAGCAAACGTTGTATCATCATTCGGTTTAAAACTTGTATACGGTGCAACATTAGTAAGTATATTATCAGCGATTATCGTTGGGGTTATGCTTTAATAAATTAAGAAAAGCAATGAGCGTAGGCTCATTGCTTTTTTTGTTTAACTTGCTTTATCCAAGTCTCTTTTAAAACGTGGTTTCTCTAAATAAGTTCCCAGTCTCCACACATATTCCACTGGCCCCATTCGGTATTTCTGGAGCCAATAGGTGCTAACGAATAATTGAATCGTATAAATTCCGATGGTTAAAAGAATACCGAAGAAATAGCCGATTTTCCCGTATAAGCCAAATCCATATGCGTAAAAAATAGTTGTTGCGATAATAGATTGCGCTAAGTAATTACTAACGGACATTTTCCCCATGTTCGCCATGTATGTTAGTAGACGGGTTGCTTTTTTGTAATGGAATAATAAAATGATTGTGCTTCCGTAAAAGAAGGTCATAGTTACTGGTGTAAGGCCATCTTGTAACATAATTAAAAGCGGGTGCTTTACGAACATAGCTAAGATTTTAATTGTAAAAGAGAAGAGACCGGTGGCAAACCATATTTTTTTGACAGCAGGTATATGTTTATTGACCTCAAATAGCCAGCCTTTTTTCCCTACATACATTCCGAGTAGGAACAGTGGAGACATAAAAATTATTGCGAAAACTGATATGAAAAATAATCCGAATGCACCGTCAATTCCCATGTAATCAAAAGGATTTTCAGTCAATCTAAAGTTGACGTGATCCATATAGCTTCCAGTTTGATGGACTTTATGTTCTTTTTCAGTATAAGGTGCTAAATCATTTATATTTGTAGATGGATCAGTTTGATAAGACATAAGTGTAATAAGTGCGAGTAGAATAATCGCCCAAATGAGCAAAGTTTTCGGTTTTCGATTGATGAACATCATTAAGAAAATTCCAATTATTCCGTATGCAAATAAAATATCGCCCTCCCAAACAAAAGTGCCGTGAATGTAGCCGAGTAGTAAAAGAATGATAATACGTCTTATGTATGTGGGGAAGAATTTTTTTCCTTTTGCGATAATACTTTTTTGTAACAAAATAATGCTAAGTCCAAATAGAAAAGAAAATAGGGATATAAAGTTATGTGTGCCGAAGAATTGAATAAACCAATTAGCGCCTTTATCAAGATCGCCGAATAGATAAGTTGGTTTTTCACTGGTGAAGAACCCGAATTGAATTAATGTCATATTGACTAGTAAAATGCCAAACAAAGCGAAACCACGAATTGCATCAACAGCTTCTACACGTTGATTCATTTTTCCTCTCCTCGTATATTCGTTTTTATATTGAAAATAATACCATTTTATAGCTGGCACTATGTCAAATATGAGGAAATTTAAGGTGATTTTAAGATAGAGAGCAAACAAAAAAATCACCTTAATTCATGTATTAAGGTGATTGAAATATTATTCAGCTGGAGGCGTAAATGTACGTTTCTCTAATTCAGCATCTAGCATAAACAGTGCGTTTGAATCGCTTGTAATACGTTTTAATTTTTGAATGATGCTATCGAATGAAGCTTCTTCTTCAACTTGTTCGTCAACGAACCATTTTAAGAATGTAATTGTTGCATGTTCACGCTCGTCCCAAGCGATATCAGATAAGTTGTAAATACGTTTCGTTACTTCACGCTCGTGCTCAAGTGCGACTTCAAAAGCGTTTAATACAGATTCGTATTCGTTATTCGGATTATCAAATCCAGTAATAATAGCGCGCTCTCCGCGGTCATTAATATAGTTGTAAAGCTTCATTGCGTGGAAACGTTCTTCTTCAGCTTGTACAAGGAAAAAGTTAGCGAATCCATCATAGCTCTCAGCTGTACAGTAAGCAGCCATTGCCATATAAGCATGGGCAGAGTAAAATTCAAAGTTCATTTGTTCATTTAATGCGTCGTGCAATTTTTTTGATAACATAAAATCCCCCTTAGTATTGTGACAAGAATATTATAACATAATTGATAATATTCTCATTTAGATACTTCGAACCTTTTCGAAAGCTTTGTGACGTGTGCATCCATAATGTCTTGTAAGTCTAAATCATATTTTTGCGAAAGAATAATAAGGTTAGATAGTACATCGCCAAGTTCTTCTTTTAGTTCTTGTTTTAGCTCTTCTTCTGTTTTCGCATCTTCATCAGGGCGATCGCGGCCAATTTCAATAGCACGAACGACTCGTGAAACTTCCCCAACTTCCTCGGTTAAGAAATTTAAGCGAATAAAGGCATTATACTGTGACCAGCTTCGTTTTTCGTAAAATTCCTCAACCCATCTTTGAAATGCAACGATATCCATTTCTTCCTCATCTCCTCAATATGTTGTACAATGTTCATTGTATCATAACAATATATAGTTTCGGGGTGTAGGGATGAGAAAGATTTGTGTGTTTGCAGGTTCTAATTTAGGGGAGAGACCAGAATTTAAAGAGCAGGCAATTCAGTTAGGTAAAATGTTTGTTGAGAACGACTATGAGCTCGTATACGGTGGTTCATGTGTCGGATTAATGGGAGAAGTAGCAAACGAAGTTCTTCGTTTAGGTGGACGTGTAACAGGTGTTATGCCGCGCGGTCTATTCCGAGGAGAAATTGTGCATACAGGATTAACAGAATTAATTGAAGTAGAGACGATGCACGAACGTAAAGCTAAAATGGCAGAGCTTGCAGATGCTTTTATTGCGCTTCCAGGCGGATACGGAACGTTTGAAGAACTATTTGAAGTTGTATGTTGGTCACAAATTGGTATACATAATAAGCCGGTTGGTTTATTAAACATAAAAGGTTTTTACGGACCAATTTTGCAAATGGTTGAACGTGCAGCGGAAGAAGGATTTATGAATCCATCAAATAAAGAATTGATCGTTTCAGCAGAGACAGCAGATAAACTGATTCATGCAATCCAAAATTATGAGCGTCCTGTTTTGGGAACGAAGTGGAAGCAACTATCATAGCAAATACGGAAACACATGTCGTTTTAATTTAAGATGGCATGTGTTTTAATTTGGTTAAATATGTTAATTTTAGATGTAATGTTTTTGGAAAAGGAGAAAGAGATGGAGGAGTTTGTGTATTTAAGACCGGTCTTTAAAAGTATTTTAGCAGCATCTATTCTTGTTATGCTAATTGTTTTGAGACAGAAGAAAGAGTTGATTAATGAATTTTCGCTTTGGTTTATCTCGGTATTGTGTATCGGTGTTTCCGCGATAACGTTGTTTATGTCTGGGTTTATCGTTGATGAGTATAATCTAGGTGGAGATCCACAATCGTTTTGTATGTTTATTGCGATTGGTTGTATTAGTGGTCTGAATTTCATTATTTATTACAGAAGGCAATAAAAGAGGCATTCCATATTACTTTGGAATGCCTTTATCATTTTGATTGCTTTGTTTTTTATACAGGTACCAGCCACCCCAGCCGCCACCAATTGCTACGACAACGAGGAAAGCATAGTCCTTAACCTCGACACGTATATTGAAAAGATTAGCTATAAGTAAGAGAATCCCAACTGTTATTAACGCAAAAAATGCTCTAATTAAGTAGTCTTTCAACTGAACCACTCCCGTCATTTAAGTAGTAAATGATGAATTTGGAAAAGCTTTTTGGGTCTATGATGCTAAAGGGTGTTTCCTATATTTTAACATAGATGAGATTGTAATATATTGATAAAAGTAGGGGAGAGGTGTTTGTTAATATTGTCGTGATTTGTCGATAAGTCGATATAATTAAAAAATCGCTGATATATTGGAGGGAATCGCCGATATAATTGGAAAATCGCTGATATGTTGGGGGGAATCGCCGATATATTGGAAAAATCGCTGATATAAATTTCATGTACCAGCATGCGCGACCAATCTATAGAAAAAAGCGACTCTGAGCAAGCCGCTTTCGCTTTAAAGTAATATCCAGCTCCAGCGGCTAGAACAGTCGGTTGTTTCACTCCTTCCTTCGAGGCAAAAAGCGCCTCGTAATCAGGAGTTCCAACACCCTCCTGTTCTGAACGAGCCGCTTCCGCTTTAAAGTAATATCCATCTCTAGCGGCTAGAATCTCCGGTCATTTCGCTCTCTCGCTCGAAGCAAAAAGCGCTTCAAGGTCGAGAGCTCCAATGCCCTGCGATTCTGAGCAAGCCGCTTCCGCTTTTAATTATTATTGATTCAAGAACGCACGTAGCATCCAAGCGTGTTTTTCTAGTTCTGTGTAGATGCCTAGTAGTAGGTCAGATGTCATTTCATCGTCAGAGTCTTGAGCGATTTCCATGCCTTTTTTCAGTTCGACTAGCATCATTTCGTAGTCTTTCATGATTGCTTCGACCATCCCTTCTGCAGTTTCTCCGTATGCTGCTTCTTGAATAGAAGATAGTTCTAAGTATTCTTTCATTGTTGCTACTGGTTTGCCGCCAATTGCTAAAATACGTTCTGCAATTTCATCGATGTGAGTAGCTGATTCTGTGTAAAGTTCTTCGAATTTCTCGTGTAATGTGAAGAATTGAGGTCCTTTTACGTACCAATGGAAGTTGTGAAGTTTTGTGAATAAAACGCTCCAGTCTGCTACTTGTTTGTTTAATACTTCGATTACTTGTTTGTTCATTATGATCAATCTCCTTTTGAGTTGTTATGTGATATCAATTACTAATTTATAATCATTATAATCTAGTAATCTCTATAAATCAACCCTTTTGCTGGAATTAATTTGAACAAATTATGAACTGTTGTAAATAAAAGGCCCTATTACGGTGAAGTAATAGGGCCTTTGTTTGTTAAACAGCCTTTTGTTTTTCTTCTACATCTTGCCCATCCCAGCACTCTGTATTCTTTAAGCCAGGGATAGAGTTTGCAACGAAGACAGGATCTTTTCCTTGTTTCTTTTGCTTCAAATAGTCTACTAATGCAGCGTAAGCAAATTTGCTAAGGAATGAGATGGCAATTAAGTTTGTGAATACCATTAGTCCCATGAATAAATCAGCTAAACTCCAAACTGTTTTAAGAGCAGCGATTGATCCGAAGAATACCATTCCGACAACTGCAACACGATAAATCATTAACCATGTTTTACTTTCTTTAATGAATGCGATATTTGTTTCACCATAATAGTAGTTTCCTAGAAGTGAACTGAAAGCGAATAGGAAAATAATAATCGCTAAGAAAGTGCTTGCCCACGGTCCAATTTGTGAACTTAATGCGTTTTGTGTTAATTCGATACCTTCTAAATTTGATCCTTTGTAAAGTCCAGAACATAATACGATAAATGCTGTTGATGTACATACTAAGAATGTATCTACGAAAACGCCTAACGCTTGAACAAGCCCTTGTTTTACAGGGTGAGATACATCAGATGTTGCGGCTGCATTAGGAGAACTACCCATTCCCGCTTCTGTAGCGAATAAACCGCGCTGAATTCCGAACTTGATTGCTGCTCCAATACCACCAGCGATGGCTTGGTCTAAACCGAATGCACCGTTAAAGATTTCCATGAAAATGCTTGGTAACATACTGAAGTTGTTAATAACGACAAAAATAGCCACGCCGATATAAACGATTGCCATTGGCGGAACAATCATTTCTGTAATACGTGAAATGCTCTTAATGCCACCAAAAATAATAACTGCAACTAATAAGGCTAATAGAGCTCCTACGATTGTTCGCTCTAGTCCAAAAGCATTTTCAAACGCTATTGTTACTGTATTTGCTTGCACTGAATTGAAAATTAATCCGTACGCAACTGTAATAAGAAGTGAAAACCAGACGCCCATCCAGCGTTTGTTTAACCCTTTTTCCATGTAATATGCTGGTCCACCACGGAACCTACTTCCATCTTTTACTTTATAAATTTGCGCAAGTGTACATTCTACAAAACTAGTAGCTGCTCCGATAATTGCGATAAACCACATCCAAAATATTGCGCCAGGTCCACCCATTGAAATTGCTAATGCTACACCAGCTAAGTTTCCGATACCGATACGTGCTGCTGCACTTAAGCAAAATGCTTGGAATGGTGAGATGCTATCTTTCTTTTTTTCTTTTCGATTAAACCCTTTACTAATTAAGCTGACCATCTCACTGAAATGAGTAATTTGGACAAATTTTAATTTAAAAGAGAAGTAAAGACCGAAGCCGATTAGCATTGCAATAAGAATATATGACCATAAAATATTATTCGTTACCTCAAGGAATCTGCTAAAGATATCAACCATATAATACACTTCCTTTTTTTCGTAATAAGAAAATTATATGCAAAAAATATACGAGAATCAATTTTTCTAAAAAATTATGTTACTTAAAACATTTTTGTGTTATGATTATGTTACATCGTAATATTTTTAGAATTATTTACATTTTAAAAAACTAAATTTAAAGCGAGAAGGTGGGGATAATTTGAAAGAAGATTCTTTATGGAAAGTAAGCCTTGAAAGTTTGAAAATGAGAAGTAATATATTTTTTATCATTACATCTTTAAGTATCTTTTTAGGGTCCACTTATTATTACAATAAAAGATTTCCAAATCACAAATATCCTGAGTGGTTAGAATTTCTAAAGTTGATTGGATGAATAAAAGACAGAAAAACAGAAAATTAAAATAAACAAGTTATGGAGGAGCTAAAAATGAATATTAGAGAAAGTGAACTTCCGGGTATTGGTTATAAGTTTCAAATCGTTACGAAAGGTAATGAAAAGATGGTAATTGTCATTCATGATGATGGTCGTAGAGAAATGTATCATTTTGATTCAGACCATGAAGAAAGCATCTCAAGTATTTCACTACGTGACTCAGAGGCAAGACAAATCGCTGCAATATTAGGTGGAATGGTATATAAGCCTAGGGCGTTAGAAAATGTTGAGATGGTTTTTGAAGGTTTAGCGATTGAGTGGTTCAAAGTGGAGAATACAGCTCCAGCAATCGGAAAAACAATTGGCGATCTTGAAATAAGAAAAACATATAGCGTAACAATAATCGCGGTTATGAAGAAGAACATGAAGAAGCTATTTAATCCAGGACCAGAAACAGTAATTGAAGAAGGAGATATGCTTGTAGTTTCAGGTGAGAGAGAAGAAATTAAAAAAATCATTAATGAATTACTTTCAAATAGGGGGGACTGATTAGATGGATACGTTAATTTTTGAAGTTGGTACAGCTTTAGTTTTAGTGGCAATTGCAGCAGTAATTGCTGGAAAATTTAAATTCTCAGTAATTCCTTTTCTAATCGTTCTTGGAATGTTAGTAGGACCGCATGCACCGACAATAGGTGTTATCGATCTCAAATTTATTGAAAGTGCAAGTGTAATTTCCTTCCTTGGACGAATTGGGGTTCTATTCCTTCTATTCTATCTAGGATTAGAATTTTCAATGAAAAAACTAATTAAATCTGGACGCTCTATTGCGATTGGCGGAACGATTTATATTTTAATTAACTTTTCACTTGGTTTGTTATACGGATTTATAATGGGATTCCCATTACTAGAAATCTTAATTATTGCGGGTATTATTACGATTTCTTCTAGCGCTATCGTTGCTAAAGTGTTAGTGGACTTAAGAAGAACTGGTAATAATGAAACCGAATTAATTTTAGGAATTATTATGTTTGAAGATATATTCCTTGCTGTATATTTATCAGTTGTTTCTGGTTTAGTACTTGGAGATCACGCTTCCTTCTTAGGTGCCCTTACTTCAATTGGAATTGCTCTAGGATATATGCTTCTATTCTTTATAGTAGCTAGAAAGGCTACGCCGTTATTAAATAAATTGCTCAATATTAGCTCAGATGAAATCTTTATTATTGTAGTATTTGCTTCGTTATTCTTCATTGCTGGTTTTTCAGAAACAATTCACGTTGCAGAAGCAATTGGAGCACTTCTTCTAGGATTAGTTTTCTCTGAGACAGAGCATAGTGACCGAATTGAACATCTTGTTGTTCCATTTAGAGACTTTTTCGGAGCTATTTTCTTCTTCAGCTTCGGGTTAAGTATTGATCCGTTCTCATTAGGCGGAGCGATATGGTTAACGTTAGGTGCTGTCCTTCTTACGATAATCGGTAACTTTGTAGCAGGAATGATTGCAGGAAGACAAGCTGGATTATCTCATAAAGCATCAACAAATATCGGATTAACAATCGTTTCAAGAGGAGAGTTCTCCATCATTATGGCTAATATCGGTATCGCCGGTGGTTTAATGTCAGTACTGAAACCATTCTCAGCACTATACGTGCTTATACTATCCATTTTAGGCCCACTTCTGACAAAAGAGTCGAAGAATGTATATAAATTCTTAAATAAAATCTTTAAGTGGGATACGAAGACTAACTAAATTAAAAAAATAAAAGTACAAGATATTTCCTGCTTGTACTTTTATTTTGGTGATGAAAACAGTAAAGAGAGGTACATGATGTTAGGAGAGTTGATTCATTCGGTTTTAGTTTTTTTAGAAGGACTTGGTTATTGGGGAATTATGCTTGGATTAATGCTAGAGGTTATTCCAAGTGAAATCGTATTGTCTTATGCAGGCTATTTAGTATCAACAGGAAGCATTACATTTTGGGGCGCTGTCGCGTTCGGTACAATTGGTGGTGTAATTGCACAACTATTCATTTATTGGATTGGTCGATATGGAGGAAGACCTGTTCTTGAGCGATATGGAAAATATATTTTAATTCAGAAGAAACATATTGATTATGCTGAAGATTGGTTTAATCGTTATGGAACTGGCGTTATCTTTACCGCACGTTTTATTCCGGTTGTGCGTCATGCTATTTCGATACCAGCGGGTATTGCGAAAATGTCACATGCTAAGTTTATTACGCTAACTACATTAGCTGTTATTCCGTGGTCAATTGTGTTTGTATATTTAGGTTTTAAATTAGGAACAGAGTGGGAAAGTATTAATAAAGTTGCGGGGCCATATGTGAAATACTTTGCACTTGCTGCTATTGTTTGTGCAATTGGTTATTTTGTATTAAAAAAAATGATGAAAAAAAAGTGATTACAGAAAAGGAATCTATGTCGACGTAGATTCCTTTTTTATTGGCATTTTTTCAAGGATGAAAGAATACGTTTAATATTTACCATATTGTGGCATACATATAGAAAAAGGGTGCTTGGAAAGGGGAATAAAGAGAAATGGAACTCCAGTTTCAAAATGTATATCAACAGGTAGAGAATTGGTATGTGTTGGATTCGGAGCTTCCTTGGGATGTCAAAAAGTTGAGAGAGGATTTGTTTTCTCTTATTGAAGTATGTAAAACGCCCGTTATTTTTTGTGATACGTGTGATGCAAATGATGTGCTTCTATCATTAGGGGAAGAGGAAGAAGAGTTCCTATTCCCAGTAGGTGGTTTTTATCATAAAGAAAAGCAATTAATTTTCGTTTGTATGTGGGAAGAGTATGATCAAGTTCTCAAAACGCTACTGCATGAATTCCGCCATGCGATGCAGCATAAGAGAGATATATTGTATGTGGGAAGTGAACGGTACGAAGAGCGGTGGATTGAAAAAGATGCGAGGAAGTTCGCGGAGAGGAAATTGGATGAATATAAGAGTAGAAAGTTAATGTAAAGCATAGTGGAGAAATAGCGCTGTGCTTTTTATGCTTATTAAAAATAAGTATTTGACTTTTATTAAGTTTAGTTCTAAACTAATGATATGAAACGAGCGAGGTGATGAAATGAAAACAGAAGATAGACTAGGGCTACTATTATGGTTTCGTTTGTCACGCTTTTATAATAAGAGTATTCGTGAGACGAATCAGCATTTGAAAAAATGGAATATATCTGCCGCCCAGTTTGATGTGTTAGCTCAAGTTGGAGGACATGATCGTTTAACGCAGCAAGAACTTGGAAATAAGCTATTTGTTACGAAAGGAAATGTAACGCAGCTTTTAAATAAAATGGAGCAGCTTGAGTGGATTTTGCGTGAACAAGAGGGTACTACGAAATATATTTCTTTAACAGAAAAGGGAAGAGCTTTATATGAGGAAATCGTCCCACCTCAAGAAACGTTCCAAGCAGAGAAGTTTCATAATTTAAATATAGAGGAACAAAAGCAGTTATTAACACTATTAAAAAAGTTACAGTAAGAAAAAATTTTAAAATAAATCTCGAATTCGAGATAGTATGAGGTGAAGGATATGTTTAGAAAAGTTGATCATAAAAATATGGGCAGAGCAAATCATGGTTGGTTAAATACACATTTTCATTTTTCTTTTGCCAATTACTACAATCCAAATAAAATGAACTTCGGAGCGTTACGTGTTATTAATGATGATCTAGTAGCGGCGCAAACTGGTTTTGATATGCATCCGCACCGTGATATGGAGATTATTTCTTACGTTGTAGATGGTGCTTTAACACATGAAGACAGCATGGGAAATCGCGGAACGATTGAGCGTGGACATGTTCAATATATGAGTGCTGGCACGGGTGTATTTCATAGCGAGCATAATTTAGGCGATGAAACGCTGCGTTTATTACAAATTTGGATTTTACCAGACCGCGCAGATCATAAACCAAACTATGGTGAGTTTAAATTTGATTGGAGCAAGCGTGAAGATGAATGGTTCCATATGGTATCTTCAGTAGAAGGAAATGCACCAATTCAAATTCACCAAGATGCGAATTTATATTCTTTATCATTAGAGGCTGGAAAAGAAATTCATTTTCCAGTGAAAGAAGGCCGTCAATTGTACCTTGTACAAATTGAAGGAAGCAGTGTAATAAATGGTGAAACGTTTGTTATGCGGGATGCAGCAGAATCTGTAGAAGAAGATATTCACATTCAAGCGAAAGAGCAATCACACTATTTAGCAATTGAATTGAAAAAACAATAAAAGGTTTATAGAAAAGAGGACATCCGATAGATGTCCTCTTTTTTTGATTAGAATTGTCTGAAAAATGTTTCTCAAATTTTCGGTAGAGGTATCGGCTGGGAAAATAAGAATTGTATAAAAGTGTCAAAAATCTTTATGGGAATGGGGAATGTTATAGTGAAAAAGCAAGTCATTTCATCAGCATTAGCGTTAACTGTTATCGCCGGGGGATTTGGAGCGTTTGGGGCAACGACAACGAAAGCGGAAGAACAAAAAATTCAATATCATCAAGAATTTAAAACACCTGCATACATAGGTGAAGAATGGAAAGCACCGGAAGGACTAGATAAAAAAGAGACAGTCTTTCAATACTTAGAGAGTAAGAAAGATATGTTTAAATTAGCAGGAAATATTGAAAAGCATTTTAATATCGTTGGGGAAGAAAAAGACGCTGAATCTGATACGACACATGTGAAGCTAGTTGAGAAACATAATAACATTCCTGTGTACGGTTCTGATCAAACTGTTACACTTGATAAAGAGAATAATGTAAAAGCATTCTTCGGACAAGTTATTCCGAATTTAGATGATAAAAATATTCCTGCAGCTGCAAGCATTACTGCGGAACAAGCAGAAACGATTGCAAAGGCAGATATTGAGAAAGAAATTGGTAAAGTAAAGAGTTATGACGGTGTGAAAAAAGATTTGTTTGTATATGAAAAGGACGGTAATTACTACCTTGCATACTTAGTTAAGGCATCGATTTCAAAACCAGCTCCAGGATATTGGCATTATTTTGTTGATGCAACGAATGGAAATGTTATTGAGAAATATAACGCTGTAGATAACATTACTGGATTTGGTTACGGAGTATTAGGTGCTAGACAATCATTTGAAATTGCTCAAGATACGAAAACAGGACAATTTAACTTGTTTGATGGTAAACGAGGACAAGGCATTCATACATTTGATGCAGAAAATATGGACGAGAACTGGTTTAATTTATTCTCACAATGGCTTGGATATACAGGAGAAGAAGTTGAAAGTAAATCTAAGTTCTTCGAAGATAAAGCTGCAGTTGATGCGCATGTAAATGCAGGGAAAGTATATGATTACTACAAAAAGACATTTAATCGTAACTCTTTCGATGATAAAGGTGCGAAGCTTATTTCAACTGTTCACGTAGGTACAGCTTGGAATAACGCAGCTTGGAATGGTGTGCAAATGATGTATGGTGATGGAGATGGAAAAACTTTCATTCCATTATCTGCTGGACTTGATGTTATCGGTCACGAATTAACGCATGCTGTAACTGAACATACAGCAAACCTTGTTTACAAAAATGAGTCAGGGGCGTTAAATGAATCGTTATCTGATATTATGGGTGTTATGGTTGAGAAGAAGAGCTGGGATTTAGGTGCTGATATTTATACACCTGATAAACCTGGTGATGCGCTTCGCTCTCTTAAAGACCCAGCGTCTATTCCAAACCCATTAAAACCAAGTGAAGGTTACCCAGATCACTATAGTAAACGTTACACTGGAACAGCTGATAATGGCGGCGTTCATATTAACAGTAGTATTAATAATAAAGCTGCTTATTTAGTTTCTGAAGGCGGGGATCATTACGGCGTGAAAGTAACTGGAGTGGGCCGTGAAGCGACAGAAAAAATTTACTACCGTGCTCTTACGAAATATTTAACTGCAAACTCTGACTTCAAAATGATGCGTCAAGCGGCACTTCAGTCAGCTGAAGATTTATACGGTAAAAACTCTAAAGCTGTACAAGCTGTAACGAAAGCTTATGATGCAGTAGGTGTAAAATAATAAGAGAAAAGACCTGACATCCTAGTCAGGTCTTTTCTTTATCCCGCTATCCGCAAATGATGAAATTTCCACTTTATTTAGTCGCGAATACCTAATGCGATTTTCGCCATACGTGACATACGTTCTTTCGACCACGGTGGATTCCAAACGACATTTACTTCTATTTCATTAACTTCAGGTATGTTTGTTGATAATACTTTTTTAACGTCTGATACGATTTGCCCAGCCATTGGACAACCGATAGAAGTCATAGTCATCGTAATGACAGCATTATTATTTTCATCTGCTGTAACATCATAAACTAATCCAAGATTAACGATATCAACACCTAGTTCAGGGTCAATAACAGCTTCTAAATTGGCAAGTAATTTATTTTCAAATGCTTCTTGTGACATAAGCAGCCCCTCCTACACTTTAATGATATCGATTCTCATTATAACGGAAATGAGCATAATGTGCAGGAAATGAGCTCAAAAAAATATCCCTCTTCGCAAGAGGGATATTTTTTGAACATCTATTCTGTTTTAAAATGAGATACGAGCTGATCTAACTCTTCAACTGTTTGTTTCATTTTTCTAGCAGTTACTGTCATTTCATTCATAACGATAACTTTCTGTTCAGCAGATTGTGCCGTTGCGGTAGTTTCGCTGGATACTTCAGTAGAGATAGAAGCGATGTTATTAAGTGAAGCATTCATTTCTTCAGCACTTGCAGCCATTTCTTCAGCAGTTGCTGATATATCTTGCATTTGAGTAGATACTTTATTTACTTGTTCCACAATTGTTGTGAAAGAAGTACCAGCTTCACGAATAACATTGATACCTTCAAATGCTTCAGAACGGCCTTGAGACATCATAGAGCTAGCAGTTTCTGTATCATTTTGAATTTGATGTAGTAATTGATTAATGTCTGTTGCAGCTGTTTTAGATTGTTCAGCAAGTTTTCGAACTTCGTCAGCTACGACAGCAAATCCTTTTCCTTGCTCGCCAGCACGAGCAGCCTCAATAGAAGCATTTAAAGCAAGTAAGTTTGTTTGCTCAGCAATATTAGAAATAGATTGTACAGCAGTATCAATATATTTCGTATGAGTGATTAGACGTTCAACCACTTCTGACGTAGCATTTACAGCTTCGTGTATTGTTGTCATTTGTGAAACAGATTTTTGGATAACGGTACTTCCATCGCTAGCATGTTCAGATGTGGCAACAGCAAGTTCCGCTACAGATGAAGCAGATTCAGCAATACGCTGAACACTTACTGCCATATCGTCCATTGCAGTTGAACTTTCTTCCATACTAGAAGTTTGTGATTGAATACTTGCATTTAAGTTGGACATCGAGCTTTGGACTCTTAATGTCGCCTCACGTGATGTATTCGTTTTTTCTAGCATATTTTCAGAAGCGGTTTGTACTTCCACTGATGTTTTTTGAACGCGATTAATGATATGTTGTAGGTTTTCTAACATTTTATTAAATGATGTTGCGATAGCACTGATTTCATCGTTGCTATTTACTTGTAGACGTGCCGTTAAGTCACCTTCTTGAGAGGCTAATTCTTTTAGTTTTGTATCAATTTGTTGAATTGGTTTCACAAGTTTACCAGAGAACCACCATGCAAGAATAATTGCAACGACAATACAAATAACAAGTGATAGAAAGACTGCATATTCAATTCCTAGTGAAGATTGATCAATTTGTTCAATAGATTGTTCACGTAATTTAGCTTGTTCATTACTGTAATTTGTGAAGTCACCAATTACTTTATAGACCGTTCCGTTTTCTGAAGAAGCTACTTGTAAAGCTTCTTCCCATTTTTGTTCTTTTGCAAGAGTGAATACTTTTTCTTCAACGAACTTTCTCCAAGTAGACCCTAATTCCATTGTACTTTTTACGGACGAAGGAAGATTTGGATTAGAAAGAAGTTTATCTTTTGAATCCTCAAGACGTTTACTCATCTCATTAAACTTGTCTAATTCGACTTGATCATGTTGTAGTAAATAACCCCTTAAAGCAGATAGCTGTACTTGATAAGCGTCTCCACGTTCTTTCAATTCTGTTGCCAGTGGAGAAATTTCTTTTTGTAATGTTTCAGCTTTACGAGATTGGTCAATAGCAAAAAATAAAATAAAAGCTAAGGCGATGCCAAATAAAGCGCAAATCGTTCCCATCATGAACATAAGTTTTTTTCTGATACTTACAAAATTCATATAATTAAAAGCCTCCTTTGTGAAATCTTAGTATTAGAATTAATAAATGTAAAAAATTGAAAGAAAGCTTTACTCCAGTTGGAATAAAGCTTTCTTATTTCCTTTAGGAATTATAGCAGACGGAATGAGAGATAGAAAGAGATATTTTAAATTGAAAAAAGAGAGACTGTAAAATTTTCTTTCCTATACCTTTGGGCTTGTGTCATTACAAGCGAAAGGTTCACTTTAAGCGTTTGTTTTGAAATGAGAGACGAGAACTTCAAGTTCTTGTACGATTGTTTTCATTTCAGATGATTTGTTAGCCACGATACTCATTTTGTTTACTTGATCACCAGCTGAATGTGCTGTTTGTAATGTTTCTGCAGCAACTTCGTTTGAAATAGAGGCGATATTATTTAAAGCTGCGTTCATTTCTTCAGAGCTTGCAGCCATCTCTTCAGCAGTTGCAGACATTTCTTGCATTTGCGTAGAGACTTTGTTAATGTGGTTAACAATTTCTGAGAATGAAGATCCGGCAGTACGAATAACAGTAATTCCTTCAGAAGCTTCTGCTTGACCTTGTGTCATCATGTCATTTGCTATTTTAGTATCGGCTTGAATTTGATGCAGTAAATGGTTAATGTCAGTTGCGGCTAGTTGAGATTGTTCAGCAAGTTTTCGAACCTCATCAGCAACAACAGCGAATCCTTTTCCATGTTCACCAGCACGAGCTGCTTCAATAGAAGCATTTAAAGCGAGTAAATTTGTTTGCTCGGCGATATTCGAAATAGATTGAAGTGCAGTATCGATATGATTTGTATGTGTAATGAGTCGCTCAACTACTTGTGATGTAGCGTTAACAGCTTCGTTAATTGTGTGCATTTGTGTAATAGATTTCTCAATGACTTTATTCCCATCATCTGCTTTTTCTGAAGTTGTGACAGCTAAACTAGTAACAGAAGAGGCGGACTCAGCGATACGCTGAACACTTGTTGCCATGTCATCCATTGCAGTTGAACTTTCTTCAATGCTAGAAACTTGTGAACGAATATTGTGTTCAAGAGCATTCATAGTTTCTTGGGTCCTTGCGGTATTTTCCATAGAAGCAGTCGTTTCGATAAATACATTTTCGGAAGCTTCTTTTACACTTGTTGATGTTTGTTGAACTTGTTTTATTATATGCTGTAAGTTAGTGAGCATTTGATTAAAGGAATTTGCAATGTCACCTATTTCATCTTTACTTGTTACGTGTAATCTAGCCGTTAAATCTCCATCTTGAGAAGCTAATTTTTTTAACTTCTCATCAATTTGTCGAATTGGTTTAACGAGTTTACCAGAGAACCACCATGCTAATAAAATAGACGTTAATGTACATGTAATGAGTGAGAAGAAAATAATATATTGAATAAGTGATGAAGAAGACTCGACGTCAGCAATTAATGCGTCACGTTTCTCATTCTCTTCATTTGTATATTTATTAAAACGATCTAAAAGATCATTTACATAATCTGTTTGTGCTAAAGCAATTTTGGATGCTTCGTCCCATTTTCCTTCACGAGCAAGAGGTAGTACCTCATTATCTATGACGCTACGCCATTTTCCCCCCATTAAAATAGCTTCTTTCATTCCTTCTGGGAGCTTCTTGTCACTTGTTACTTTCTCTCTAGTATCAGCTAATTTTTTCCCTTCTCGGTTGAACTTATCTAATCCTTTTTGATCATGTGATAGTAAATATTCTTGTAAACCAGCAACTTGTGCTTGGAACCAATCGCCACGTTCTTTTAAAATCGTCGCTCTTTTTGATACATCATTTTTTAACGTTTCGATTTCACTTGCTTGATTCATGGCGAATGAAAGAATAACTATAAGAGCAATGCTAAATAAAGAAGAAATGCTTAAGAGTGTGAACAGTAGTTTTTTTCGAATACTAACATATTTCATCGTTACCCCTACTCTCATTTAAACTGTTTATTATGATTTATGGATATT
>NZ_JBNLYC010000059.1:0-26626 GCF_050172015.1 Bacillus sp. GMa5/1
AAATAAAATAAGCCAAGACATAAAATTCTTGGCTACACATAAATCTTGTTTTTAGGCTATTTTACAGTGACAGTAGCTTGCTGCTGAACGCGCTCAAATAACCAGTGTATATCATTGTTATACATACGAATACAACCAAGTGTTGTCCATTTGCCGATTGCTTGATTATTGTTAGTTCCGTGAATCGCATAAGTTGTTCCGTAAGTTCCTGCCATATTTAATCCGAGCCAACGGTCACCAAGTGGATTACGTGGATCGCCGCCTTTAATTTTTCCTGTATAATAAGGGCGGTTTTTAATTTTATTTACGATTTGAAAAGTGCCTTTAGGTGTAGGTGTTGCAGCTTTTCCAGTAGCGACAGTAAAACTTTTTATAAATTTTCCATCCTGATAATAATCCATTTTATTTAACTGAGTGTCTACGATTAATTGATCTTTCGTTGTAGCTGCCTCTGCACTAGCGAATGGAAGAGTTAAAAATCCTAATGATAATAGTGCGCTTAATAATAATTTTTTCATTGTTATTCTCCTTTTACTATCGTAATAGTCTTACATACAATGAAGTTGTAATCCTCGTAATGCTTTATTTACATTTTCATCTAATGTTTCAAAGAATGTAGTGATTTTGCTGTTGTGTTTGTTGTTATCAATAAGTAATCTTTCATTTAATAAAAGCTCACCACGTAGTCCAAAACTTTGAACTTGAATATTTAGCTCATCTTCATTTTCAGAAATGATTGGTAAGAAATAGTGAAAAGCTTTTGTTGGAATGATGTAGCTTTTACCAATCATGCTTTCTTGATTTGAATTAATCCATTTTTTCGTGACAATTTTAATATTCTTTTTTGAAACGATAAAAGATAGTGTTGTAGATTTTGTTAAACTTACGTCAAATTCACTTGTTTCACATATTTGTAAATTAAAAACGGTTTCATTTTGATGAGATTCAACATTTGTATTAATAAAATCGTGCATTTTATATGCTTCCATTTCGTATTCACCCTTTTTTCAATTTCGAAAAACGACTTATATTTATTCAAATTAATGCTTAGTCATATATTGGTTAAATTTTTCAACAAATTCCGATATAATCTTACAATACGTATATGAAGCTAATATGAAGTTAGCATGAGTTTGTGATGGTTTTTTATTGAGAACAAAATAAGAGAGCTTTTTTAGTGCTAAAAAATGGATAAAATCTGCATGTTATTAATGCGTCTTTTCGCTATTGCGACTTGGAAAATAATTTTTACTATTTAATAAAGAACGAAAATCATTAGTGTGACCCTTACAAAAATGTAATAAAAATGTAAGCTATTGTGATAGTTATTTCGACAATTTTTTTATACAATAATAGTAAGAAGTTGTACGTGATTGAAAGGAGAGATGACATGGAATGGATTCATGAATTATTTCAGCAATACGGGTATTATGTTGTACTTGTCGGCTTGCTGTTAGAATATATTGCACTTCCGTTTCCGGGAGAGCCAACATTAGCATATGCGGGATTTTTAGCACATAAGGGTGATTTAAGTTTACCGATTTTAATCATTCTATCCTTTATTGGGACAAGTGTAGGGATGACGATTCAATACTTTTTAGGAAATAAATTAGGTATGCCTTTCATTCAAAAGTATGGGAAATACGTATTTTTAACACAAAGAAAAATTGACTTAACGAGAATGTGGTTTGATAAGTATGGGTACTTCCTAATTTTTATTGGTTTCTTTATTCCTGGTGTACGTCATTTCACAGGATACTTTGCAGGAATTATTAATTTACCATTCCGTCGTTTTGCCATTACAATTTATTCAGGCGCTCTATTTTGGGTATCATTCTTCTTAATCGGTGGTTACTGGTTAGGTGGAAACTTACATGATATCTTTGGAGTGCTAGAAGGTCATATCGGTAAAATCATTTTTGGAGTTATTGTGATTGTAGCGGTTACGTTGGGTATTCGTTTCCGTAAGCAGTTAAAACGAGTATTACTACAAAACGCAAGTTAATATGAAATCCATTCTATGTCAGAATTTAGGAAGGCAGTGCAAAAGCACTGCCTTTTTTATTTTATTTTTAAGACTATGTTTAATGCACATTTTACATTCTTTATAGGAATTTGATACAGGATAAGAAATAAGTATTTTGTCAATTATTATAGTCGTAATGACAATTATAATTGACAAATATAAGGATATTATTTACAATTTTAATTAAATAAATGAAAAAGAGGGAAGACATGAAGCTTCAAAATCGAGTGAGGGAATTGCGAGCAAAGCATCGTTTATCACAAGGGGATTTAGGGAAAGCGATTGGATCATCACGGCAAACGATTAGTTTAATTGAGCGTGGGGATTATGCACCATCTATCGTATTGTCGTTAAAAATCGCACAAATTTTCAATGTACCGGTGGAGGAAATATTTACGTTAGTAGAGGGGGAAGAGGACGATGAAGAGTAAGCGAAAAAAACAATTTGATTCTGTGGGGAAAATAGCATTAAGTATGATAGGAGGATTTTTAACGTCTTATATAGCTTTAAATTTACTCTCGGATGAACCGAGAAAATTATCATCCAATACATTTATAGGTATATGTACTATTTTTGGAATTTTAATGATGTACTATACTTGGAAGAATACACGTATGTTAGCAGAGGCACGCGATGAAGAAGAGAGCGTACAAGGCAGAAAATTAGGCATTATAAGTATATATTTACGTGTAGGTGATATAGTGACGCAGGCATGGTTTGTATATGCAGTTATTACATGTAGACGTGCACTGTTGCAGGATACAAATGTTTCATTTACGGTGTGGAATTTAGTAGCTTCTATTGTTTGTTTAACTACTGTAGTAATTATCGGACTCATAACAAAAAATCGTTATAATAAGCTATATCCTGAACAAGGTGTAACGTATATGGAATCTATGAAAATGTGGACGAAAAACGCAGATGAAGGATTAAAGCACATTGTGCATGAGGCTGGATATAAAGCATATGAATTTACGAATACAATATTGGCATATGTATGGTGGGCTGCCGTTATATATACAGCTGCTAGTAATATCGATTTTGTATTAATTGGCTTAATCTCATTTATTTGGATATTGCATCTTGGGAAGTTCATGTACGAAATGCAGAGGAAAATGATTTATTAAGGGGAGAAAAAGGTGGATATTTTAAGAAGGCCAGCTGGCTCAATGACAGTGGCGTTAATTCTGTCCATTTTATACGGAGTAATCCGAACTGGGAAATTAGAAGTAATTTTGAACCTATGGGCAATAGTTGGAATTTCATTATTAGTGTTAGCCATTCATGAGCTAGGACATGTAGTATTTGGTGTAATAGGTGGTTTAACATTTAAATTTATGACAGTAGGACCCATTACTATTCAAAAAGAAAAGGGAAAATTACGCATTCGAGCAAATAAATTATGGGCTTACTTTGGAGGCGTTGCAACACTAGTACCACCTTCTATAGAGACACCGAATCTTTCGAAAAAATGGGCGTGGCTCACTTTAGGTGGACCAATTACGAGTTTACTGTTTGGTATTACTTCCGGTTACATATACATGGTGAGTTATTATCAATATCTTTTATATTTTTCCTTTTTCCATTTTGCAATCTTTGCGGTTACAATTGTGCCGATAAAAGGAACGCTTATGAGTGATGGGATGCAATTTCTTATTTTAATTAAAGATGATGAAAGAGCTAGAAATCATTTATATGAGATTCAAATATCGAGTGAGTTATTTAGTTATAAAAGACCGAAAGATTGGGATGAAAGATTAGTAGAATTGAGTGAGGAGAAAATAAAAGAGAATAAAGGGATAAGAGAGATAATGAGTAGACTTATGCTTGTCTTTTTTGCTCGTGCAGATCAAGAGGGAATGGAAAGAGCGATACCGTATATAGAAAGAATTGTTCAACTACCTGTAACGAAAGAAAATAAGTTTTTCGTTAGTAGTTTTCATAGTTGGTATCTTTTATATAAAGCCCTTTATCAGATGGATAGTCTTTCTTTGCAAGAAGCAAAGGAACATGCAAAGGCTATTACAAAAATGGACTTAAACGGATATTATCGTACACAAGGAATTATCAAATATTTAGAGAATGATCTAGAAGCTTCCCATACTTATATGAAGAAAGCTGATAAAGAATTAAAGAGCGCCGAGAAGAGTGAGATGGGATATTTACAATTAGAAAGAGAATGGTTTGAGCAGTTGAAGGTGAGGGTATCTTACGATGGGTGAGGTATCCTCTTTTTTCTATGTCATCTTATGCCGTTCCATAAATAGCCCGGGGCGAGTAAAATGAGATAAGAAGAGCAAAGCTTGGAGGAAGTAAATATGGAAATTTTATCAATTATTTTGATAGTCTTGCTCATTTATGTTGTTTTTAAAGTGGCATATGTAGCATTAAAGATACTCGCGATCCTATTAATTATCTTTTTAATCGTAGAGTTCGGCAGTAAGTTGCTTGGGGGATAGGGTATATTGTGCGTTTCGAGTGTCGAAGGTTGTCGTTAAATCGATATCTTGTGTTGAACCGTTGATATAATGAAAAAATCGTTGATATAAGTGGAGAAATGATCGATATATTTGAAAAATCGTTGATATATTTTAGTGAATACGAAGTGGGGTATGTGGAAAAGAAGTTGCCGTTGGGTAGCTTCTTTTTATTGTAGTGGCAGGGTATAGAGCATAAATAGGTTGCCGAAAATTGCCGGTAAGTCGATATAATGAAAAAATCGCTGATATATATGGAGAATCGCTGATATAATCCGGTTGGTACTGGATGGGGTATGTGAGAAAGAAGTTGCCGTGAGGGCAACTTCTTTTTATCGTGATGCGGGGTATGCAAACCAACATAAAAAAGCTGGAAGAGTATCTTCCAGCTTAAGAGTTACTTTCAATTTGACGACCGCTATCTTCTTCAGTGTCTTGTAATAGGTTGAATACGTCTGCTAGGCAGAATGCAATGAACCAAGTCCATAGACCGTGGAAGAAAGCTGAGCTTAATTGAAGTGGTAATGTATAGTTTGTCATTGAGTAGGAAATACATCCACCAACGATTCCGATCATTGTTAATAACATTGTTTTTTGAGCATTTTCTTCTGGATTGAAGAGGAAGTAAATGTATCCGCCTAAAATTGAAGCGCTTACAAGCGTTTCGATTCCATTAAAGATGATATTCTCTCCAAGCTGAGTGTTTGTCCAGAAGCAGATTGTTCCGCCGATAATAGCAAACAGGACAGCTATTGTATATCGTATATATTGATTCATATGTTCATCTCCCTATGTAATAAGATGATTTGGAAGTCAAAAAGGTAGGTATAGTATATTGAAGTGAGTTTTAATTGTACGTATCTTTTTATAAAAAGATCATTGAAGAGTAACTAAGATGATCGGTTGTTTAAACCGTTACGTGTATGGTGTCTGAAATATACCCGACTGCTCGTTTCTTTTTGCTTGTAAAATAAGAGAAACTTCCAAGTCTATATACTCTTTTTTTGTGAGTCTGCTTTCATTATAACACATTTAGGGACATAATAATAGAATTATCTGATTTTGTAATAAGTGTAAAAAATAAAAAGCGTAAGGAAATACCATTAACGGTGCAGTTTAGTGGAAGAAGGATTTTAATTTATTATGATGAAATATGTAATCAAGGTGAGATCTAAGAATGAGGCTTAAATACTATAAAAAATGTTTTATAGCATGAATGTAAGGGAGGAGAGCTAACTTGGAGTTCACAACAGAAAGATTAATAATTAGACCTTTTAAGAGTACTGATTTACAGGATGTATTTGCTATTTATAATAGTGCTGATACATGTAAGTTCCTATTACATAATAAGTGGACTCATGAAGACATGCAGAAAAGATTTAATAAGAAGCTAGCAAATAATGTACTTACTAAAGAAACAATATTAAGTTTGGCAGTTATATACAAAACTAAAGTAGTTGGTGATTTATCAGTATGGTACACAAATATGAAAGACACTGTTGAGATTGGTTATAGTTTTTCAAATGAAGTAGCTGGGAGAGGTTTGGCAACAGAAGCAGTAAGTAGTTTGGTATTGAAATTATTTAATGAATGTAATGTACATCGTATACAGGCTAATCTTGATGCACGTAATACAGCTTCACAAAAATTGTGTGAACGAATAGGCATGAGAAAGGAAGCCCATTTCATACAAGATTTTTGGAATAAAGATGAATGGACAGATAGTATTGTATATGGAATGCTATCCTCCGATTTGTAGTAATAAACTTAGTGATTTTATTATGCTAAAAGGTACGTTAGTTGAATAACAAAGGGCATAACATATTATATATGACTAATATGTTATGCCCTTTAATTTGTTAACCTGTTTTATATGCGTTTGAAACGGCCGACAATTTCAACTGTTTCAGTAATGTTCATAAATGCTTTGTTATCCACTTGACGGATAATACGTTTCATTTCGCCTAACTCATAGCGAGTCACGACAGTGTAAATCATTTTTTTCTTATGGTTTGTATAGCCGCCGACAGCGTCTACCATTGTCACCCCGCGTATGCCGTGATGTAGTAGTGCGCTTTTTATTTCCTCGCCTTTTTCTGTAATAGTCATTATCGTTAATTTAATATGTTTCGTATGCACAGCGTCGATAACTTTGCTGACTACAAATCGACTAATTAACGTATAAAGTGTAATATCCCATCCGAAAATAAAACCTGCTGCTACAAGTAAGATTAAGTTGAATACAAATATGATTGCTCCAATTGAAACATCTCGATATTTCGCTACAATCAATCCGACAACATCAAAACCACCTGTTGAAGAAGCAAATCGGAATATAATTCCTGAAGCTGCTCCGCAGATAACACCACCGAATACAGAAGAAAGTAAAATATCGTCTGAAACTTGGTGTACCGGGATAATGTTCATCGCTAACGATGATACAGCTACAAAGTACGCTGTTAAAAAGGTTGTCTTCTTTCCTAAGTAAAAGTGACTTAAAATAAGAAGAGGAATGTTTAGTAAAAAGATAAGTGCACCGATATTGTAGTGCATTAAATAACCGATAATCATCCCTACACCAGCGAATCCACCGCTAATCATATTATGCGGGATAAAAAACATATTCATAGAAATTGCATACAAAATAGAAGCTATAAAAATAACAACCAACTGTATCATAAATTCTAAGTGAAATGTTTTAGCTGCTGGGAAGGATAAAAAGGCGGTGTCGGGAACGTAATCGGCGTCTCCTAGTTGACCCATAGTATGTTTCATCTCCATATTCATTTTTGATTACAAGAAGAGAATAAAGGTTTTTTCAAAAACTGGCAATAGTTTTATTATAATGCAAAAATTTTATAAATTTCTAATAAATCAAGCCTATTCATTGATGTGTGTGAATATGCTAAAGAAAGCGAATACAACGTTTCTTAATTATTGTTTTCTTGAGAAAATATGCAAAATACTTTTTTTGAAAATAAAAGGAAATAGAGAATATTTGCCCGATGTGCTAAAATGACCTTATTAAGGATGTGAAGCGATGGAATTTTTATTGCAGGATGCAATTCTATATATATCGTTTGTAACGACAGCACTTTGCTTATTAGAAGTTTTCTTCCTTGCTAATGTTTCTCGCTTTGTGCGTCAACAAGCATCAAGCGGTAGACAAAGAGCTTTTACGTTAGTTGATACATGTGAAGATAGTGCGGGAAATATACCGCTATTTTCAATTTTTTATAAATATGGAATGATTCGTTCCGTACGCAGACAAGAATCAAGTGAAGAGAATGATGAGGTTGGTCCGTATACACCAATGTTTCGCTAAATAATTACGAAACATTGGAGGAATGAACATGTTAAAATCATACCGAGCTGCGCTCATTAGTTTATCAGTAGTACTTGTTTTTGTTTTATCTGGCTGCAGTAATGCAGGCACAATTGATTCACATAGTACGGGGATATGGAACCATTATTTCGTATATCCAATCTCGTATATGATTCAATTTGTTGCTCATCATATACCGGGAGCTAGCTTCGGGGTTGCTATCATTATTATGACGCTCGTTATTCGTTCAGCCATGATTCCATTAGCTGTTTCGCAATATCGCAGCCAAGCGAAAATGAAGAAAATGCAACCTGAATTGCAGAAGCTAAAGAAAAAATACGGTGATGTAAGCAAAGACCTTGAAAAACAAAAGCAGTATCAAAAAGAAATGTCAGAACTAATGAAATCAGGCGGTTGGAATCCACTTGCTGGTTGCTGGCCAATTTTTATACAAATGCCGATTTTCTCTGCTTTGTATTATGCGATTAGCAGAACGGAAGAGATTCGCACATCTTCGTTTTTATGGGTGAACCTAGGACATGCAGATCCATATCATATATTACCGATTATTGCAGCGTTAACGACATTTATTCAGATGAAAGTTTTCCAATCGAATATTACACCTGGAGAACAAGTGCAGATGCTAAAGATGCAGCAAATTATGATGCCAGCAATGATTCTATTTATGGGGTTTGCGGCGCCATCAGGACTTGTGTTGTACTGGATAACAGGTAACTTATTTACAATGACACAAACAATTGTATTAAGAAAAATAATGGAACGTGAAGAGTTACAATTACAAAAAGCATAGAGAAACACCGCTCATTACGAGCGGTGTTTTTTATTTGAATCGTTAAGGAAATTTTAAGAAACCAATATTACTATTGGCGTTGTATACGAAAGTGTACATGCTTTAGAAATATGAAGGAGGAAATTTCCTATGAAGAAGAAAACAGTTGGTTATTTAGCGATTGCAGGTGCTTTATCATTCGGAATCATTGGAGGAGTCGGTGTTCCGGCATTCGCGGCAACAAATACTCCAAAAGCTGAGCAAGCGACAAAAACAGCGAAAAAAGATTTAGATGACGCTACAAAACAAAAAGTAAAAACGATTATGGACGATACAAAGAAACAGTTACAGGAACTAGGTGTAAAGCTTCCGGAGAAAGAGAAGCGTAAAGACATGTTTGCAGGATTAGATGAACAGGCGAAAGAAAAAGCGAAGTCAATTTTAGAGCAAGAGAAATCCGGAAAACTAACACGTGAACAAGCAAAAGAGGAATTAACAAAGTTAGGCGTAAAAATGCCGGAGAAAGGTAAGCGTGGAGACATGTTTGCTAACTTAGATGAACAGGCGAAAGAGAAAGCGAAGTCGATTTTAGAGCAAAAGAAATCTGGAAAATTAACGCATGAGCAAGCAAAAGAGGAATTAACAAAGCTAGGCGTGAAAATGCCGGAGAAAGGTAAACATGGAGACATGTTTGCTAACTTAGATGAACAGGCGAAAGAGAAAGCGAAGTCGATTTTAGAGCAAAAGAAATCTGGAAAATTAACGCATGAGCAAGCAAAAGAAGAATTAACAAAATTAGGTGTGAAAATTCCAGAGAAAGAGAAGCATGAAGACATCTTTGCAGGATTAGATGAAGCAACAAAAACAAAAGCAAAAGCGATTTTAGACAATGAAAAGAAACAATTAGAGGCATTGAATGTTGATTTACCGCACCATAAGTTTTTTATGAAAAAAGATGAGAAATAATTGAATGAAGTCGTATCTTTCGTGTGGGCAACCGAAAGGTACAGGTGTGAGGGGGCTTTCTTTTGAAAGACCTCCTTTTATTGTTGGCGTTTTTTGTTGGTAAATCGATATATTTGAAAAATCGCTGATATAATTTTTACAGCTACACTGCTCCAAAGATACGAGGGAATTAGAGAAATATTACAGCTTCTGTTATAATATAAGAAGATAAATATTTCCTATGTTATATAAAAAATATATTGATTTTTTCTAACAATTCAATATAATGAACAATAACTACAAAATTCGACATCAAGAAGTGATGATGAGGACACGATCAATTTTTTACGATTCTCAGAGAGGGAAGCCTTTGGCTGTGAGCTTCCTAATACGGAAAAATAGATTACCACCTCTGAACTGCAGCAGTGAACGAGCATCTAGTAATTGCTTGCCGGCAAAAACCGTTATTTAGACTTGAGAAATTGGTGAAGTGTATTACTTTACGAATTGAAACAAGGGTGGAACCACGAATACAACACTCGTCCCTTTTTTAGGGAGGAGTGTTTTTTTATTTCATTTTTGCATCACACTAGGATTGGAAGGAGGATACGCAGCATGCATCATGATGAGAAGAACAAAATTGGTTTAACAGTAGCACTTTCTATCGTAGTAGGAACGATTATTGGATCTGGTGTGTTTATGAAACCAGGGAGCGTATTAGATTACTCGGGGAGTTCTAATATGGCCATTCTTGCTTGGGTAATTGGTGGTCTGTTGACGCTAGCAAGTGGTTTAACAGTAGCTGAAATTGGAGCGCAAATCCCGAAAAATGGTGGGTTGTATACGTATTTAGAGGAGATTTACGGAAGTTTTTGGGGATATTTATCAGGTTGGATGCAAACAATTGTTTATGGACCTGCTATTATCGGAACATTAGGTTTATACTTTAGTTCTTTAATGATTAATTTTTTCTATTTAGATAAAGTGTGGAATTTACCAATCGCAATTGGAACGGTTGTGTTCCTTGGCGTTGTAAATAGTATGGGAACAAAATACGGAGGTATCGTTCAAACAATCACGACAATTGGGAAGATGATTCCGATTGTGTTAATTGTTGTGCTAGGTTTCTGGAAAGGGAATAGCGATATTTTTAACGTAGTTGTACCGATATCGGAAAATCAAAGTATCGGTATGGCAATTTTAGCAACGTTATTTGCTTATGACGGCTGGATTTTACTTGCTTCGATTGGTGGAGAAATGAAGAATCCAACAAAGTTATTACCTAAAGCAATGACAGTAGGGATTTTAATCGTAACGGCTGCTTACGTATTAATTAACTTGGCGTTATTAAATGTATTACCAGCAGCGAAAATTGTAGACCTTGGAGAAAATGCAACAGCGACAGCTGCAGGCATGTTACTTGGAGAATATGGCGGAAAAATTATTAGTATCGGTATTATCGTTTCTATTTTCGGCTGTTTAAATGGAAAGATTTTAACGTTCCCACGTATCCCAATGTCTATGGCAGAGCGTGGACAACTTCCATTTTCTAAGTTTATTGCAAAGGAAAGTCCGAGATTTAAAACACCAGCAAATGCGATTACTGTTGAAATCATTTTAGGAATTATTTTAATGATTATTAGTGATCCAAATAAGCTATCTGAGATTTCCGTATTCATTATTTATATTTTCTATGTAATGACGTTTATTGGTGTCTTCATTTTAAGAAAACGTAATAAGAATAAAGAGCGTGCATATAGTGTACCGTTATTCCCAATCGTACCAATCGTAGCGATTTTAGGTTCGTTATTTGTAATTGGTAGTGCAATTATTAACGATCCAGTAAGTTGTTTCTTATCGATTGGAATTGTATTTACGGGACTGCCGGTGTATTGGTACTTGAATAAGAAGAAAGAAACAGAATGATAAAAAGGTAGGCGTATTATACGCCTACCTTTTTTACTGTAAAAAAATTGTACTTGCTTCCACTTTCTATTTTGGTTACTATGATGGTAGTAACCAAAATAGAAAGCGTGGGGAAAGACTTGAATTTTCGTGTTTATATTTTAGCTATCGCGGCTTTTGTAGTCGGAACGGTTGAGCTAATTATAGGAGGAACGCTCGATTTAGTTGCCAATGATTTAGGAGTATCTATTAGCGCAGCTGGTCAGCTTATAACAATATTTTCGGTAGTATTTGCTTTGTCAGGTCCAGTTTTATTAGCTTTGACAGGGAAGTTTGAAAGAAAAACATTGTATGTTGGAGCATTATCGATTTTCTTAATCGGAAATATTATTTCGGCATGTAGTGTGAATTACGGAATGCTGATGTTCTCAAGGGTTATTTGTGCGGCGAGTGGTTCATTAATTATTGCACTATCGGTAACACTTGCTTCTAGTGTAGTAGAACCGCATTTTCGTGCGCGTGCAATTGGAATCATTTTTATGGGAATTAGTGGATCACTTGTACTTGGAGTACCGCTTGGTCTTGTACTCGGAAATGCATATGGATGGCGTGCACCATTTGTATTAATTTCGGTATTAACAGTTATGGCAATTGCTTGTATTTCATTATTCTTAACGAAAGTACCACCGACATCGGTATTATCAATAAAAGAACAACTTGCTACTTTAAAAGATAAAAAAATTGTAAGTGCACAGTTAACATCATTTTTGTTTTTAACAGGGCATTTAACATTGTATGCATATTTAACACCGTTTTTAAAAGATGTCATGCATGTTGAAGCAAACTGGATTAGTGTGTTTTACTTTATTTTCGGAATCGCAGCAGTAATTGGTGGCGGCTTTGGTGGCTGGCTTGCTGATAAATGGGGATCGAAGAAAAGTATTATTTCTATCATTATCGTATTTGCGTGTGCAATCTTCATACTGCCATTAATGACATTCTCATTCCCGCTCTTCATCATTATGATGGGACTTTGGAGTATGCTGAGCTGGGCAATTTCACCAGCGCAACAAAACTATTTAATTGAAATTGCACCAGAATCAGCTGGTATTCAGCAAAGTTTAAATAACTCTGCCCTTCATTTAGGGATTGCGCTCGGTTCAACAGTAGGCGGAGTTGTTATTGAAAAATCATCTGTTATATATAACGCTTGGGTAGGCGGTGGCTTTATTATATTAGCTCTGCTTTGTGCGATTTTCTCGATTACAAGAGGACGTTCTACTCAGTTTGCAAAAGAAGAATCTATCGTTTGATAGGTTCTTTTTTTTTGTAAAAAATTGCAGGTTTTAGTAGATGTATGGAGAACGTTGTATATAGCGAGGTGATGGATATGTATACGAATTTTTCAATTATTGGTCTTCTAATTTCAATGCTCCCTTTGTTTCTTATTATTTTTGCACTTAGATGGGTTCGTTTCATCTATCAAAATTCAGAGAAACAAGTGGAGCAAAATGAGAAAATCATTGAGCTGTTGATGGAGATAAAGGAACAAAACGAAAAGGAGTCTAAGTGAAAAACTAGACTCCTTTTTATTATTTAATTAGTATCTTAATTTCATTAACAAACTCTTAATTTCCTCATCTTCCATAAAGAGGTCATGGTGTTTCTGGGTAATCTTTGCAAGTGCAACGTCATGATAGAAAAATTCTGTAAAGAACTTTACAAATGGTTGTGACATTGTTTTCATTGCTTGCCATGACTCTTGTTCTACGCCAGCAAATAAAATTTCACGATCGTCAACGATGAGTAGCAAGTAACGCTCTAATGCATTAGGTTCTTCAGCTGGGATTAGAAAATGCATGTTTTCTAAGTTTGTTTCTACTTCTCCAACAATAAGGGATTCAATTTGAACACCTTGTTTTGCTTTTTGTTCTAGTAAAGGAAGATATTCTAAAAGAGTATCATTCCAAGCTGAAATGCGGATTGATTCTTTTGCACTTTCAATGAGTTCTTTACTTTGAACTCGAATAGAAGATTGCATCTTTAAGCTCCACACACGGTCATCTGTAAATGATTTTTTTGATATATTTGTTTCCAGTTCTTTAATATTTGATTGGAATTCTGTCGTTAATTTTTCAATTGCTAGCTTTAGTGGTAATGCTGTATACAGTTTTTTCTTTTCTGAAACAGAATCCATTACCATTCCTTTATCGATTAGGCGTGCTAGCACTTCATATATTTTTGCTTTTGGAACACCTGAATGCTTCACAATCGTTGTAGCATCTAATGGTTCATTGCTTGATACGACAACTTCATAAGCTTGGCTTTCATATTGTGAGAAACCGAATTTTTGTAACATAGTTCCCTCCGAACGAATGAGATTATATTTTAAGGATAATGAACTATTTGTTTTTGCACAAGTGGTAGTCCGTTTTCTAATTGTATTAAGGTGAGAATTAATTTCAATTTTTTAATTTTATCTATTATACTTAATATAATGATTAATAAGATTTTAATTTAATGCGAAGGGGATGCTGGGGGGAAGATGTTAAGAAGTTTACGTTTAAAAATTGCGGTAGTGTTTTCAGTTCTTATTTCTATGATGTTCGTAATATTGGGTACAGCTGTGTATCAATTACAGAAAGAAAAGGAAGTGCGTTCCTTAGACGAATATTCTCAAAATGCGATGGATCTTGTGACAGAGCAACTTACGACATTTGTTCAAAGAACGGATGAAGATATGGGGTATTACGCGAACAGTGAGATGATTCGTAATATGCTTCAAGGTGGGGTTACTCCAGAAGAGGAAGCGTTTTTAACGAAAGAGTTTGCAGAGTATAAAAAGAATCATCCTGGTATTTTAGATTTATATATTGGTACGAAAGATAAAAAAACATTAAGTGCCAATCTTGCTGAAGGTGGGCAAGTGCCAGAAGGATACGATCCAACGACAAGACCATGGTATAAAGATTCAGAGGCTGATGTAAAAAAGGTCCACTGGGGACAACCTTCTTATGAAATTGCAACAGGAAAGTTAAGTGTAGGTGTTTCTAAAGCAATTACAGCTCAAGATGGATCTGTATTAGGCGTTGTTGCGATGGATGTATCGCTTGGGACGATTCAGAAGTTGCTTCACAATATTCAATACAATAATGACGGAGAAATGTTTATTATAAATGATAAAAATATGGCTCTTGTTTATCCAGAAAAGATAGGAAAAGATGTTTCTAAAGAGCCACTTATAAAGAGCTTAAATAAAGAGGTAACAAAATATGCGGTCAGTACAATAAAAGGTGAAGATGTAGTTGTTTACAGTCAATCATTTGATACGATGAAATGGACGATAGGAATCTTTTATCCGAAAGAAACGATCGATGGGCTATTAAATAGTACGAGAAATACAGTTATTATAATGGCATGTATTAGTTTATTAGTTGGAATCGTAGCTTCCTACTTGTTCTCAAGAAGATTAGCAAGACCACTGCAACTATTAAAGAATCACGTACAAAAAGTAGCAGAAGGCGATTTAACGCTGCGAATGAAAGTGACAAGTAAAGATGAAGTTGGAGAGTTGACTAAGCACTTTAATGATATGGTTGAACAAATGAATGAAATGGTAAGTAAAATTAAAAACAGCGTATCAACGGTGCAACAATCAACGAATAGTTTACATTACTTAACGAATGAAACAGTAGCGGCTAGTAGAGAAGTTTCAGGAGCAATGGATGATGTGAGTGGAGGAGCCTCTACTCTTGCGAATGGTGTGGATGAAGTTTCAGCTCAGCTCGAGAATATGGCGGAGTCAGTGGAACAAATGAATAGCTCCGTTGGTGAAATAAAAGGAGTGGCTGGCAAAGCGGAAGAGGCATCTAAGCAAGGATTAAATACAATGAGGAATTTAATCCGTACGAGGGGACAATCATCTTCGATTGTTGTTCATACAGAAGAAGCATCGGATAAGTTAGAACAAAGAGTTGGATCGATTCAAAATGTTGTTGAGCTTATAAAAGGCATTTCGGATCAAACAAATTTACTTGCTTTAAATGCATCGATTGAAGCTGCCCGTGCAGGTGAGCAAGGTAAGGGATTTGCGGTTGTTGCTGAAGAGGTTCGGAAATTAGCGGAACAATCAAAAGAGGCAACCGGAGAGATTACAACGATGATTGGTGATGTACAATTAGAAGTAAAAAGGGTTGTAGAAGTTGTAAGTAAATTGAAAGACATTGCAGATGTGCAAAATAAAGTGACGACAGAGGCGGAAATGGAGTTCCGCACAATTATGTCAGTCGTAAATACGATTAGTACTTCAGTTGAAAAAATTGTAGAAGAGGTACATAACATAGGTTACGAGCAAGGGGAAATTACAGCGGTAATGCATACAATTGCTGGTACGAGTCAAGAAAGTGCAGCTGTTTCTGAAGAGGTACATGCTGCAACGGAATCACAGGTGAATCATTTAGAAAAGGTAGCTCACACGATGGAAAGTTTGACAGAACATATGAGAGATTTAGAAAGATTAGTCGAGCAGTTTAAAGTGGAAGAGTAACATATTAGTAAAATGATGAGGATTTCGGTAAAATAGACAATGGATATATAAGAAACGATTATAGGAGGAAGACTACTATGGCAATTGTTGATGTATCGATTATTCCAGTAGGAACAGGTAATCCAAGTGTTAGTGAATATGTAGCAGAAGTACAAAAGGTGCTAGAGAAAAATGCGGATCGCGTGAAGTATCAATTAACACCGATGAATACAATTATTGAAGGAGATCTTCCTGTCATTCTAGAAGTAATTCAACAAATGCATGAAGTTCCATATACGAAAGGTGCGCAGCGCGTTGCAACAACAATTCGTATTGATGATCGTCGTGATAAAGTAAGCACAATGGAGAAAAAATTAAACTCTGTTCGATCAAAATTATAAAGAAAAGCAGCGATTTTCGCTGCTTTTTTCATATAGGAGGTAAATAAGATGAGTGAAAAGTTTAACGAACAATTTGACGGGTTGTTAGAGAAATACACGGAACTGTTACTTGGAGAGAGCAATGAAGAGAGAAAAGAACAGGTACAGAAGTGGGCACTTTATTCTTACATAGCGAAGACGATGCCAGCTTTAGTGAAGCATTGGAATGAGACGTATCCCGATGCGAAAGAAGAGATGGTGCAGTTAATTACGGATATTAAAAGGCTGAATGAAGAGAAGCGAAATGAGCAATAAAAAAACTTGAGGGAAATATAATCGTAAGTTTTCTGTATTAATATCCTTATATAATTTACATGGAATATTAAGGGTTTTATAGGCATGTCGAATATTTTCGACATGCCTATTTTATGCCTATTAAACTCCATTTTTCTAAATGTCGAAAAATATTTCAGGTATATTTATAAGCAGAAATATAGGTTTTTAAATGTTTTTATAGTATTTTATAAATTATCTAAATAATTATTTGTATCCAATAATTTTAAACAATGATATAATTTTGAAGAGGGGTAAAAAACAGATAAATTACAGTCATAGGGGTGAATTACATGGAACAATTAATGCGAAATTCGTTTCTTTTCTTGTCAAAAAATAAAGCGCTAACAAAACTGGCTAAAAAGTACGGTTTACGCTTTGGTGCAGGTCGCTTTGTCGCAGGGGAGACAATTGAATTAGCGACAGCAGCTATTAAACAATTGAACAAGCAAGGACTTTGTGTAACAATCGATTATTTAGGGGAATTCGTTGATAATGAAGCGGAAGCAAATGAAATGGCTAACCAATCGATTGAAGCAATCCGTGCAATTGGAAGAGAAGGTCTTGATTCGCAGCTTTCTTTAAAGATGACTTCTATGGGATTAGATATCTCTGATGAAATCGTAATGAACAATATGCGCCGTATTTTAGAAGCGGCGAAAGAAAATGGTGTGTTCGTTACCATTGATATGGAAGACTATACACGCTGTGGTAAAACAATTGATATCTTTAAACAATTAAAATCTGAATACGATAATATTGGTACTGTTATTCAAGCTTACCTATATCGTACAGAAAAAGATATTGAAGATTTAAATGCTTATAATCCTAATTTACGTCTTGTAAAAGGTGCTTATAAAGAACCTGAAGAAGTGGCATTCCCAGACAAGAAAGATGTAGATGACAATTATAAAAAAATTATTAAAATGCACTTATTAAATGGAAATTATACTGCAATTGCTTCACATGACGAAGCGATTATTGAATATACAAAAAAACTTGCTGAAGAACACAACATTCCAAGGGATCAATTTGAATTCCAAATGTTATATGGTATTCGTAATGAGCGTCAACTTGAGCTAGTAAAAGAAGGCTACAAAATGCGTGTTTACGTACCTTATGGAAACGACTGGTATGGATATTTCATGCGTCGTCTAGCAGAGCGTCCAGCAAACGTTGCGTTCGTATTAAAAGGTATGGTTAAAAAATAACCAAGGAGAAAATACTCCTTGGTTATTTTAATTGCTGAAATGCATAATGTGCCATTTTCTTCGTATCAGGATACAGTTGCTTGCGGGTAGAAGATAATACAACATTAATGACACGTTTACCGTCTTTTTCATCCACTGTTACGACTGTATATTTGCCAAGTGCTGATAGACCGCTTTTACTTCCAATCGCATATGGATCGTCATATAGTTCTTCTCGTCCGTAGTTTGCGATGTTTGGAGAGCGTTCTGAAGTATGTAGAGTTGTACGCGTTGAATTCATATATTCTAAAACAACTGGATACTTTAATGCTTCTTTCGTAATAATAGCAATGTCATATGGTGATACTTTATTCCCAATTGCATCAGCACCACTTGCGTTTTTGAAAGTCGCATGCTTTGTACCAAGTTCCTTCGCTCTAGCATTCATCATTTTCACAAATTCATTTTTTGATCCTGCAATATGTTCTGCAATTGATTCAGCTATTGGATCTGCACTAATGATAAGCATAAGTTTTAATGCCTCATCACGCTTTAATTTTTCTCCAGCACGAAGTTTAATTTTCTTGCTTTGACTTTCTGTTTTAATTGCGTTTTCTGTAACCGTAATTTCTTCATCTTCTTTTACATTCTCTAGTAAAAGAAGGGTTGTCATCATTTTGGCTATACTAGCCGGATAAGAGCGTTCGTCTTCGCGTTTCCCATACAAAATTTCACCTGTGTTTGCATCGATTGTAACCCCATATTGCCCAGTAATGTTGGGTTGATCAGCTCTTACAGCTTGTTGTCTTTGTGCATAAGAGAAGAAAATCATCCCTGTAAATAGTGTGGCAATCATTACAATCATAACTATTGTTCGTTTCATTATAATTCCCTCATTTGTTACAAATAAATTGGGCAGAAAAAGCAGCCATTAATCATTATGCCACGTTCTCTGCCCAAAAATATAGCGTTATTTTTCGCCCATATTATGCTTTTTATATTGTTGGTTATTACCTTGACGTCCTTTTTCCACGCCGTGGTTATGCGGACCTGCGTTTCCAGTTACACTAGCTGCACTAATTCCAGCCTTTGAAGGGTTCTTCTTAAGTTTTGCCATATATATTCCTCCAGTTTCGTCAGATTATAAAAAGGGAAAGTGTATTTTAGTGAAGAAAATACATATATAGCATGGCCAAATGAAAGAAAAATATTTATTTCAGAAAATTTTATCAATAAATATATTGCGAAAATTTAAACAGTATCATATATTTATTAGTAGAGGCTCACTCATTGATTGCGACTTATGTCGAAAAATTGAATGAGCATTCATTCAAGAATAGGGGGAGAATTGGATGTTCCAAATTAAAAAGGCTGCTGTTCTAGGTTCAGGCGTAATGGGTTCGGGAATTGCGGCACACTTAGCTAATATTGGTATTCCGACATTATTGCTTGATATTGTACCACCTGCGCTTACGAAAGAAGAAGAAGCGAAGGGACTTACATTAGAACATAAAAGTGTGAGAAATCGTTTTAGTAATACGGCTGTGCAAAAACTATTAAAGCAAAAACCAGCTCCTCTGACAGTGAAAGGAAATCTAGCACTGATTGAAGCAGGTAACTTAGAAGATGATCTTGAGCGTCTAGCTGATGTAGATTGGATTATTGAAGTAGTAGTTGAAAACTTAGATATTAAAAAGAAATTATTTGAAAAAGTAGACGCTGTTCGTAAACCGGGCTCAATTGTAAGCTCGAATACGTCAGGCATTTCAGTTGAAAAAATGGCAGAAGGTCGTTCAGACGACTTCCAGAAACACTTCTTAGGCACACACTTTTTTAACCCACCACGATATTTAAAACTTCTAGAGGTAATACCGACGAAAGAAACAGATCCACAAGTATTAAGCTTCATGAAACTATTTGGCGAAGACGTTCTTGGAAAAGGCGTTGTTATCGCAAAAGATACACCAAACTTTATTGGAAACCGCATCGGTACGTATGGTTTACTTGTTACTCTTCAAGAGATGGTAAAACGCGGCTATAGCATTGGGGAAGTTGATTCTGTAACAGGCCCACTTATTGGTCGTCCGAAGAGCGCAACGTTCCGCACATTAGATGTTGTCGGTTTAGATACATTCGTACACGTTGCAAATAACGTATATGAAAATGTGCAAGAAGAAGAGCGTGATGTATTTAAAGTACCAGCTTTCATGCATGACATGCTTGAGAAAAAATGGCTTGGAAGTAAAACGGGGCAAGGCTTCTTCTTAAAACAAGGAAAAGAAATTTTAGAATTAAATCCTGAAACGATGGAATACGAAGCGCGTAAAAAATTAAAAGCTGCATCCGTAGAGTTAAGTAAACAAGAAAAAGGATTAGCGAATAAATTGAAAGCGCTTGTATACGCGAAAGACCGTGCAGGAGAGTTATTATGGAACATCATTACACCAACTCTTTTATACTCTGCAAAACTTCATAAAGAAATTGCTGACGATATCGTTGCAATTGACCAAGCGATGAAGTGGGGCTTCGGCTGGGAGCAAGGGCCATTTGAAGTGTGGGATGCAATCGGCGTTGAAAAATCTGTTCAAAAGATGGAAGAAAACGGCGTAGTTGTTCCTACTTGGGTGAAAGAAATGTTAGAGAAAGGTTTCACTACTTTCTATAAACATGATAACGGCGATAGCTACTATTACGATAATGGCGAATATAAGCTAATCGAGCGTAATAAAAAAGCAATTTCTCTTAAGCAATTAAAAGCAAAAAATGGTGTCTTAAAGAAAAATAGCGGAGCGAGCTTAATTGATTTAGGCGACGGCATCCTTTGCTTAGAGTTCCATTCGAAGAGCAATGCAATCGGTATGGATATTACGCAAATGATTAACTACGCTGTTGATGAAGTAGAAAAGAATTATAAAGGTCTTGTTATCGGTAACCAATCGAAGAACTTCTGCGTTGGTGCGAACCTAGCAATGATCTTAATGGAAGCACAAGACGACAACTACTTTGAAATTGAGTGGGTTGTGAAAAACTTCCAAGATGCAATGACGAAAATTAAGTACTCTTCTAAGCCAGTTGTAGCAGCACCATATGGTATGACGCTTGGCGGAGGTACAGAAGTTTGCTTACCAGCAGCGAGCATTCAAGCTTCTAGTGAAACGTATATGGGCTTAGTAGAAGTTGGTGTTGGCTTAATCCCTGGCGGAGGCGGTAATAAAGAGCTATACATTAAACACTTAAACAAAATGGCAAACGGTGTAGAGTTTGATCTGCAAAAAGTTGCAAATAAAGTGTTCGAAACAGTCGCAATGGCGAAAGTTTCAACTTCAGGACAAGAAGCAGTTTCTCATAACTTCTTAGGTGATAAAGATGGTATTAGTGTGAATGGTGATCACTTACTATACGATGCGAAACAGAAAGCACTTGCTTTATATGAAGCTGGTTATAAAGCGCCGATCCGTAAAAAGATACCAGTTGTTGGGGAAACAGGATATGCAACTCTTGCACTTGGTGCGGAAGCAATGCATTTATCTGGTTACATTTCAGAGTACGATCTTCACATTGCTAAGAAACTTGCATATGTCATTGCGGGCGGAAAAGTGCCGTACGGAACAGAGGTTGATGAGCAATATTTATTAGATGTAGAACGTGAAGCATTTATTAGCTTAGTAAGTGAGATGAAATCACAAGCAAGAATGCAGCACATGCTTGTAAAAGGAAAGCCATTACGTAACTAATAACGAGGGGAGATATCGTTCATGAGAGAAGCTGTCATTGTTGCGGGAGCAAGAACACCAATTGGAAAAGCAAAGAGGGGTTCATTAAAAACAGTTCGTCCTGACGATCTAGGGGCGTTAGTAGTAAAGGAAACGTTAAAGCGTGCGAATTATGAAGGACCAATCGATGATTTAATTTTCGGTTGTGCGATGCCAGAAGCAGAGCAAGGTTTAAATATGGCTCGTAATATCGGCGGATTAGCAGGACTTTCTTACGATGTTCCAGCTATTACGATTAACCGTTACTGTTCTTCAGGTTTACAAAGTATCGCTTACGGAGCTGAGCGTATTATGCTTGGTCACTCTGAAGCTGTATTATCAGGCGGAGCAGAATCAATGAGTTTAGTTCCAATGATGGGACACGTTGTTCGTCCGAATAGTCGCCTTGTAGAAGCGGCTCCAGAATATTATATGGGTATGGGACATACAGCAGAGCAAGTTGCTGTGAAATATGGAATTTCTCGTGAAGAGCAAGATGCATTTGCAGTAAGAAGTCATCAACGTGCTGCGAAAGCATTAGCTGCAGGAAACTTTGCTGATGAAACAGTATCTGTAGATGTGACGTTACGCTCGGTTGGATCAAACAATAAACTTCAAGAAGAAACGATCACTTTCGCACAAGACGAAGGTGTAAGAGCAGAGACGACACTAGACATTTTAGGAAAATTACGTCCAGCATTTAACGTTCGCGGTTCTGTAACGGCTGGTAACTCTTCACAAATGAGTGATGGTGCAGCATCTGTATTATTAATGGATCGCGAAAAAGCAGTGAGCGATGGCATGAAGCCACTTGCGAAATTCCGTTCATTTGCAGTAGCTGGCGTACCACCAGAAGTAATGGGAATCGGCCCAATCGCTGCAATTCCAAAAGCGTTAAAACTAGCTGGCTTAGAGTTATCTGATATTGGCTTATTCGAACTAAATGAAGCATTTGCTTCTCAATCGATCCAAGTTATTCGTGAACTTGGTTTAGATGAAGAAAAAGTAAACGTAAACGGTGGTGCAATCGCACTTGGACATCCACTTGGCTGTACAGGAGCAAAACTAACACTATCTCTTATTCACGAAATGAAACGCCGCAACGAACAATTCGGTATCGTAACAATGTGTATCGGCGGCGGAATGGGAGCAGCGGGAGTATTTGAATTACTTTAAAAAGTGCAGGTGGCTCGTTTAGAACAGGAGGGCGTTGGAAGCCTTGACGAAGAGGCGCTTTTTGCCTCACAGGAAGGGGTGAAACGACCGACTGTTTTAGTCACTGGAACTTGATTATGAAAAAAGTGGAAGCGGCTTGTTCAGAATGTGAGGGGGATGGAGCTTCAGACGTAGAGGCGCTCTTTGCCTCGTAGGAAGAAGCGAAGCCACCGAACATTCTAGCCGCTGGAACTGGATTATAAAAAAAAATGGAAGCAACAAAGGTTTATAAAAAAAGGGAGAGCCAGCTTCTTTCAAAAAGAGAGAAGCGGCTCATGAAAATATGAAGGAGGAAATTTTCATGGAAAAAACAGTAGGAAATGCGGTTAAAGGCGGTAGCTTTTTAGTAGATGAGATTACGATTGATCAAGTGTTTACGCCAGAAGATTTTTCATCTGAGCATAAAATGATTGCTAAAACGACAGAGGACTTTATCGTAAATGAAGTTCTTCCAGAGCTTGAATATTTAGAGCAACATGAGTTTGATCGTTCAGTTCGTCTTTTAAAAGAAGCTGGAGAACTTGGTTTATTAGGCGCTGACGTACCAGAAGAGTACGGCGGAATTGGTCTTGATAAAGTAAGCTCAGCGTTAATCGCAGAGAAATTCTCTCGCGCTGGTGGTTTTGCAATTACTCACGGTGCTCACGTAGGTATCGGATCTTTACCAATCGTATTATTCGGTAACGAAGAGCAAAAGAAAAAGTATTTACCATTACTTGCAACTGGTGAAAAATTAGCTGCATACGCATTAACAGAGCCAGGTTCAGGATCTGACGCATTAGGCGCAAAAACAACTGCACGTTTAAATGCAGAAGGTACACATTATGTATTAAACGGTGAAAAACAGTGGATTACAAACTCTGCATTCGCTGACGTATTCGTTGTATATGCAAAAATCGATGGAGAGCACTTCTCAGCATTTATCGTAGAGAAAGACTACGCTGGCGTATCTACAAGCCCAGAAGAAAAGAAAATGGGTATTAAATGTTCTTCAACTCGTACGTTAATTTTAGAAGATGCGTTAGTACCGAAAGAAAACTTACTTGGTGAAATCGGTAAAGGTCATATTATCGCATTCAACATTTTAAATATCGGTCGTTATAAATTAGGTGTTGGTACAGTTGGATCTGCGAAACGTGCAGTAGAAATTTCAGCACAATATGCAAACCAACGTCAACAGTTCAAACAACCAATCGCTCGCTTCCCATTAATTCAAGAGAAACTTGCGAATATGGCAGCGAAAACATATGCAGCTGAAAGCTCTGTATATCGTACAGTAGGTTTATTCGAAAGCCGCATGAGCACATTATCTGAAGAAGAAGTAAAAGATGGTAAAGCAGTAGCAGCTTCTATCGCTGAATATGCAATCGAGTGCTCTTTAAACAAAGTATTCGGTTCTGAAGTATTAGACTATACAGTAGATGAAGGTGTTCAAATTCACGGTGGTTACGGATTTATGGCAGAATACGAGATTGAAAGAATGTACCGTGATTCTCGTATTAACCGTATTTTCGAAGGAACGAACGAAATTAACCGCCTAATCGTACCAGGTACGTTCTTACGTAAAGCGATGAAAGGTGAATTACCACTTCTTCAAAAAGCACAAAAATTACAAGAAGAGTTAATGATGATGATGCCAGAAGAAGTGGGCGATGAGCCATTGGCACTTCAAAAATATTTAGTAACTAATGCGAAAAAAATCGGCTTAATGGTAGCTGGATTAGCGGCTCAAAAATACGGTAAAGCATTAGATAAAGAGCAAGAAATTCTTGTGAATATCGCTGACATCGTAAGTAATCTATACGCAATGGAATCAGCTGTTCTTCGTACAGAAAAAGCAATCAAAACAACTGGTCTTGAAAAGAATAAACAAAAAGTGTTATACACTGAAGTATTCTGCCAAGAAGCATTCAACGAAATCGAAGCAGATGCGAAAGAAACACTTATCGCAGTTGAAAATGGCGACATGCTGCGCATGATGTTATCATCATTACGTAAATTAACTCGTCACACACCACTTAACGTAATTCCGAAGAAACGTGAAATCGCTGCGAAAATTTTAGAAGATGAGCGTTACACAGTTTAATATCTTTAAAGAACAGTAGTCGTTTATACGGCTACTGTTCTTTTTTTTGAAAAAAAGAAATTTTTTAGTGACACAAAACTAATACCATTAGTATAATAAAACTAATGGTATTAGTTTTCGTGAAAAGGGAGATGGGACTATGAGGATGATACATGAAAAAACGTTATATCAATTGTCATTTTTGCCAAGAGCGTTTCCTGTAAATTGTTACTTTGTAGAGGAAGAAGATGGTTTAACTTTAATTGATGCGGCTTTGCCATATAGCGCAAAAGGTATTTTACAGGCGGCTGAGAAAATAGGAAAACCAATTACTAAAATTGTATTAACACATGCGCATGATGATCACATCGGTGCATTAGACGCATTAAAGGAAGTACTTCCTCATGTTCCAGTATATATTTCTAAGCGGGACGCAAAGCTGTTAGAAGGAGATACGACGTTACAAAAGGATGAACCGAATATACCGATAAAAGGCGGTGTACCTAAAAAAGTAAAAACGGTACCTGATGTTTTATTAGAAGATGGGGACCGAGTTGGATCGCTTCTTGCAATTATGACACCGGGACATACACCAGGATCCATGTCGTTTCTTGATGTACGGAATAAAGCTCTTATTGTTGGGGATGCATTCCAAACAAGAGGAGGTATGGCTGTTTCGGGACAAATGAAATTTTGGTTTCCGTTTCCTGCGATGGCAACGTGGAGCAAAGAAATATCATTACAAAGTGCAGAGAAGTTAAGCGAATATGAGCCTTCCTTACTTGCGGCAGGGCATGGGGAAATGATAAAGAATCCAGGGACTGTCATAGAGCTTGCTATTAAGGAAGCGAAACGGAATATAGAAAGTAAGAAAGAGGGTTAATTTATGTCACCGAGAATCGGACTTACATTACAGAAAATTGTAGAAACAGCTGCAGAAATTGCAGATACAAATGGAATACAAGAAGTAACGTTAGCTTCATTAGCGCAAAGGTTAGGGATACGTTCGCCCTCACTATATAATCATGTAAAAGGGTTACAAGATGTACGGAAAAATCTTGGTATTTACGGAATCAAACAGCTGTATAACAAACTGGAAGAAGCGGCCGAGGATAAACGTATGGATGAAGCAATTCATGCATTAGGAGAAGCGTATGTAGCATTTGTCCGAAAACATCCTGGACTATATGAAGCAACTTTTTTACGAGATGAAGAAGTAAGAAAAGCAGGTGACGGAATTGTAAAGCTTTGTCTTCAAGTATTACAACAGTATGGCTTAGAAGGAGAGAATGCACTTCATGCGACACGCGGATTCAGAAGTATTTGTCATGGATTTGCTTCGATTGAACAGCAAGGCGGATTTGGTTTGCCGTTAGATCTAGATATAAGTTTACATGTATTATTGGAAACGTTTATTAAAGGGTTACGTGAATAAGAAGCAAAGCAAACAAAAACCTTAGAAGTGATTCTAAGGTTTTTTAGTGCATATGATTCGAAAAGAATGGTAGGCTTTTTCTTATGAAATGATATTATTTTGCAGGTTTGAAAAATGTATATATCGCTAAGAAAAAGCAAACGAAACTGAATACGATGGGGTCTTGATAGGGACTAGGCTCAGAGCCCTTCTGGATTCCTGTAAGGAAGTCATGTGTTTTCATGTTCATTGCTCCTTTAACTAATAAGTTTTATATGATGCG
>NZ_JBNLYC010000060.1:0-26488 GCF_050172015.1 Bacillus sp. GMa5/1
AGTTGTTGGAATTATAGCTGGAATTACTATAGTAGGCTGTATAGCTTTCCTTTCAGTGAAGGAATATGTTAATTCCAAAGAAGACTCTAATTATGTGCTAAATTACATAAAAGAACATAAGGATGATAAAACAACTTCTTTAATTGTTAAAAGAAATGGTGAAACATTGACATCAATAAATGAAAAAGAAAAATTACCGCTAGCAAGTATGTCGAAAATCGTTATAGCAATTGAATATGCTAAGCAAGTAGCTGAAGGGAAAATAAGAAAAGACGAGAAAATTTCATTGAAAGAATTAGAAAAATACTATGTGAAAAATACTGATGGTGGTGCACACCCTGCATGGCTAGATGATGTAAAAGATAAAGAGTTAGTGAAGGGTGGTCAAACTTCTTTAGAAGAAGTAGTGAAAGGAATGATCCATTATAGTTCGAATGCGAATGCATCATATTTATTGGACAAGCTTGGAGCAGCGCGGATAAATGAAAGTTTGAAAGAGTTAGGCTTAAATAGTCACGATGAATTTTATCCAACGTATACAGGGGCATTATATATGAGGGGCTATGTTGAAAAAGAACTGCATATTCCTCAAAATAAAGCATTGGACAAGCTACGTAATATGTCTAATGATGAATATGTTAAGCATGTATGGCAAATACATGAATGGATGAAAGACGAGAAAGAATGGACAAAACGCGAGATATCGTTAAAAGCCGATATGGATTTTCAGCGTATTTGGTCAGATCGGTTTATAGGTGCAAATGCGAAGGATTACATGAGTTTATTGGAAAAGATAAATAGCAGAAATTATTTTACACCACAAATGCAAGGTGAGGTTGAGAATATATTTAAAGGAACCGTAGGAGAGGGTATATTCGAATTTGCTGGACAGAAAGGTGGTTCTACGGCATTTGTATTAACAAATAGTTTCTATGGTACTGATAAAAAAGGGAATAAGATTGAGATTGTCTTTATGATGAACAATTTGAGTGAAAAAGCATTTGAAAAACTTTTAAGTAATATGGATTACTTTATTCGAGATATTGTCATAAGTGAGGAATTCAGAAATAAATTATAATGAAATAATTTTATTATGTAAACAAAGGGGCACTTATGAAAAGTGCTCTTTTGTAATACAGGATTTTCCAATATTATTATTGAATATAGATGGAAAATAAGAAAGGAGGTTAAAAAATGACAACAATATATTTCGTTCGCCATGCCCATTCTACATATACAAAAGAAGAACGGGAACGACCTTTATCTGAAAAAGGGCACTGTGATGCAGAAAATGTAACGCATTTATTAAAAGATAAACATATTGATGTTGTTATTTCTAGTCCTTACAAAAGAGCAATCCAAACTGTACAAGGAATTGCGAATACATATAAATTATCAATACAAACTGAAGAAGATTTGCGTGAAAGATTATTGAGCACAGAGCCAGTATCAAATTTTAATGATGCTATGCAGAATGTGTGGAAAGATTGGAGTTTTGCATACGAAGGCGGAGAATCGAATACTGTAGCACAAAAGCGCGCTGTAATATGTATACAAAATATATTAAAAAAATATGAAGGTAAGAATATTGTAATAGGTACGCATGGAAATATTATGGTATTACTAATGAATTATTTTAATTCGAAATATGATTTGGAGTTTTGGAAAACACTTCATATGCCTGATGTGTATAAATTAAATTTTGATAAAAATCGTTTCATTTCTGCTGAAAGAATAGAGAAAACAGGTCATCGGTTAAATATTTTGTAAAAGTTTATCAAAAAAAGAGGAAAGAGAGAAGTTATTGTAGAAGTATGACTTTGTAACATAAAAATTATATGTTAAAGGAGGCTGTTTACATGTTTGAGAAAGAGAAAGAAGGGCTTATTGAAGTTCACAACGTATATGAAATTGCACCAGCAGATGGAACAATTATTGGTATGGCAACAGAAGAAGAAATGGAAATTGCTGCTGAACTAGAGCTGCAGTACTATGCCCATTCTCGTTTGCTAGAAGCAAATATTCAGTTAGACGGTTCCTCCTATAAAGAGTTACTTCAGGAGTTCCAGGAGTACGAAAGAAAATCAATGAGCTTTTGGCGAGCAATACATAAGCGTTTAGCTGTGCCATGGGCATGGGTATTACGTATTGATGTTGCGAATGGCCCTATTTATGTAAGTAATGGGAATGCTTATTACGAAGAAATCGATGATGAAGAAGATTATGAATAGATAAGTAAGGAAGCAACTTTAGTTGCTTCCTTTTTTTATTTATAGAGATTGAACAGCCCCAATAATAATATCAGGCCGATCAATTTCGATTCCGTGACCAGCATGTTCGGCAAGTATATATTGGCTATGTATTGAGAGTTGTAATTGTTCATGGATCAGTTCTTGCCACATTGCTTCAAGTTGTGTTGCTTCCTCTTTTGGCATGCCACCATTAGTCAATTGAGTAATAGAATATTGAGGATCTCTACCGATAACGATTAATGGTATTTCTAATGTTTTACATAGCTCTTTTAGTGAGAGAGCACAGTTTTTCCACTCCGATAGTTCAGAAGCTGTCGCTTTATATAATGAAGGCGAGGTAGAGAATCCAATTTGCTGTTTTGATTGATCGGTGAGAATAGGTTTTAGTTCATTATAAAGTGTGTCTACATCCATTTTGGAGTATGTATTATATTTTTCAAGCCACATATCATCCGAGTCAGTTTGATCAGAAATTGGTAAATGAAGTTCATCTAAACGGTGTAAGTTCATCGAAGTAGAATCAACTAAAATAAGTGCTTGCAGCTTATCTTCATGTAACATCGCAAAATGTTGTGCACATAATCCTCCATAGGAATGACCGATTAGAATAAATGGCTCTTGAATAGCTAGTTTGTTTAGTAACATATGCAGCTCTTTTGTAACTTGCCTTATTGTACGTGGTTGATTTCCTAGCTCACTTTTCCCGTAACCTGGGCGATGGTATGAAACGACTGTAAAGTGCTGTGAAAGCTTTTTTATAATAGGAAGCCAATCATAAAATGAGCAACTCATTCCGGTTTGAATGACTACAGTTTGTTTACCACCTCCTTTTATATGTACTTCTATATTTTGCCCCATTATTTCTACAAATTTATGAATGTTAATTCCTCCTAAGCTTGAAATAATTTTTGACAAGCAAAAACGATACACCAAACACCTATACCGAGTAGGACAGATGTACTAAGTGTAAATGAATTTTTTAAACCAATATAGACAATAAATAATAGTAGTGCTGATGCGGGGAATCCATATAATACCCCTAAAGCAAATTGACCCAATTCTTGTTTATTCCCGCCTTCAAATGAAATCCAAAATAGACTAAGTAAACTCACGAGAGGAAGGGCAGCAATAAAGCCACCTATCGTACTGTAGTGTTTAGCGACTTCAGTGATAACGCCGATAATAAGTGCCGAAACGATTACTTTAACGAGGAAATGCATATTTTGCCTCCTTCGCTAATAACGAAAATGCTTTTTCAATTAATTGTTGTTCTTCTTTTGATAACTGTGATTCTAATATTTTTATCTTTTCTTTATCTAGTAAAGTATGTTTTTCTAATACTTCAATTCCTTCAATTGTTAATGTAAGGTTTACCACTCTTTCATCTTTTTTATTTCTCTCTTTAACGATGAACCCCTTTTGAATAAGGCGCTTTATATGTTCAGATGCTGTGTTATGAGAAAGGCTAAGCTCAGTAGCGACTTTTCCAATTGTTATATCTTTCTCACGAGAAACGATTTGTAAAATACGAATTGCTTGGTGGGAAAGATTGTCCTCGTATTCGTATCGTAAGTGATAATAAATGCTCTCCCAATGTTGATTAATGTTGTTCATAATAATAAATCCCCTTTTTTATATCGTATAATAAGATATATTCGTTGTTTTAGAAATAAAATCCTTTTATTTGGATAAAAAATGTTGAAAAAGTTTATTTTTATTGAAATATAAGGTAATCTATGTGTAAAGGTATACATTTAGCAAGAGAGAGGATGATAGTTGTGAATACATTCAAATGGATGAGTCATGAACAGATGTATGTAGATGAAATACATGTTGAAAAATGTGGTCCTCTTTCAGTCGGCGTATATGGGGGAAATCAAGAAAGTGATGCATATGAACGAGGAGATGCGGTACTTGCTTGGTGGGACCCTGAATTACAATTTGAATTTGTTATGATTTTTGATACACACCACAAAACAAAAAATATTGATTATATAATAGAAGCGATTTCAGAAAGAAAAGAGAAATTAAAAGAGTTATTTTCCTATCCAATACATTTAGCTTTTCATCATACACATATGTACTTATTAGCGTTATTTACAGATGAGTTATTTATTAAAAAGTGTGATCAAGATGATGAGGAACTCGCTTGCTTAATTTGTTTACGAAAAGGCGAATTTTTATATTGGTTATCAGTTGGTGATTGTTTCGCGTATTTATTCCATTCTGAGAAAACGAAAAATGGAAAAGGACGATTAAATAAACGGAAAAATTACGAATATATTGGCAGGAAAAATATTTTTGCAGCAAATACACCTTGCTTTACGTCAGGTGTAAGAGGATTAGAAAAAGGAATGAATCACATTGTAATGGCAACGGACGGTATTTTAGAGTGTGACAAACGAAGGTTTGATGATGATCAATCTTTAGTAGAAATATTACACGACGGAAATAGCTTGCAGATTGAGCCCGTATTAACAAATGTACTGCAGTGGAAAGGTAGAGACTGTGCCACGATTATTGGATGGTCTATTGATACTGATAATAAACAATGTGCTAATTAATATAAAAGGAGTTCAAGGTTTTTATCCTTGAACTCCTTTTTGTTAAGCAATATGGATGTGATATGTTTTCAACCATTCATTTACTTGTAGCATATACTCCATGGCACTTCTTGCTTCAAAATTGTTAATCACTTTATTACTTTGATCAGCAATTGAAAGTAAGATGGAATGGTTAATAAGTGAGAAAATAGGATTGTTTTTATTGTTACACATATCAAGTGTTAAATTACGGATTGTTTGTAAGTAGTGTGGATCTTGTGAAGTTGGATAAGCGCTTTTTCTTCTATTGCGTACATCGTCAGGTAAAGCTGGTTGTAGTGCTCTACGTAAAATGCCTTTTTCAATATTATCAATACTTTTTATGTTGAAAGGAACATTCCATAAATATTCAACTAATCTATAATCGCAAAACGGTACACGAACTTCAAATCCAACAGCCATACTCATACGATCTTTACGGTCAAGTAAGAAAGGAAGGAATCTTGTTAAAAATAAATAAAACATTTGACGTTGTTTCGCGGATTTTTTACTTTCGCCTTCAAGAGTAGGTACTTCAAGTATCGCTTCTTGGAATCGTGTATCAATATAGTCTTCTAGATTACATTGGTTACTTACTTCATTTAGTAGAAGAGGAGATGTATTTTTCCAATTTGTTAGCCAAGGAAACTTATCTACATATAGTAGTTCTTCTTGATGAAACCAAGGATATCCACCGAATACTTCATCAGCCGATTCGCCGGATAAAGCTACGGTCGCATCTTTTTTCATTTCGCAAAATAGTAAATATAGTGAAGTTTCCATTTCACCAGCACTCGGTAAATCTTTTGCATGAAGGGGAACGAATAAGTGATTTGCTAATTCTTCAGCATTCACAATGATATCATGATGCGCTGTCCCGACATGTTCAGAAACGCGTTTTACCCAAGGAGCGTCTAAACCAGTGCGAGCAAATGTCAGTTCGAAATCTTTTGCGCTATTTACAAAGTCAACAGAATACGTATGAAGTGTTTTATTTTCAGCAGCAAATTCTTTACCCGCAAGTGCAGTAATACCGCTAGAGTCTAATCCGCCTGATAACATACAAACGAGAGGAACATCGGCAATTAATTGTCTTTTTACTGTATCTTGTAAAATAGATAAAATATGCGAAGATGTATCTTCTATAGAGTCTGTATGGAACTTACTTTCTAAATTCCAATACTTAGTAACTACTTTTTTATGACGTGTAAATGTTATAGAATGTCCAGCACGTACTTCTTGAATATGTTTAAAGACGCCACATCCTGGAGTGCGAAATAAGCCTAATCCAAATATTTCATTTATTCCATTCGCATCAATTTCAGCAGGGACAGATGGATGCGCTAATAATGCTTTAATTTCAGAGCCGAAAATAATACTGCCATTTCTTTCTGTAAAAAAGAGTGGTTTTACACCTAAATGATCTCGTGCTAAAAACAATTGTTGCTTCTGATCATCCCATAAGGCAAAAGCGAAAATTCCGTTTAAATGTCGTACGCAGTCTTCTTTCCATTCTAAATAAGCATGTAGTAATACTTCTGTATCTGAATGGGTTTCAAATGCATGCCCACATTTTTGAAGCTGCTCTCTCAGTTCACGGAAATTATAAATTTCTCCATTATAAGTAAGAGCATACGTATAATCACCAGCACGAAATGTCTTAGGCTGTGTCCCGCCTTCTGGATCAATTACAATTAAACGCCGGTGTGCAAAGGCCGCATGAGGTGAAAACCAAAATCCTTCAGCATCCGGACCACGATGCTGAATACTATTTGCCATCTTTTTTAAAATAACATGTTGATTTGCAAGGTCTTCTTTCCAATCTACCCAACCTGTAATTCCACACATACACATCTCATCTCCTAATTTTTAAAATAGATTAATGAAATAAAATGTACACTAAATTAAAGAGTGACTATATAAATAGTGTACTACATGAATTAAATTACAGACTTGAGAAAGTTTTCTTTGAATGCATAGTTATGTGAGAAAATGGCTAAGGGAAAGTATTCCATTCCATACAAAAAATAAAAAAGATGAGAGAAAAAATTTTCTCAGACGTTATATAGGGTGTAAAAGCTTTTACAAAACAATAAGGGGAATCGCTACATGAAATCAAATGAGAAAAATTTTATAAAAAGATTACAGCGGCAAAAAGAAGACGCGTTAGAATTCGTTGTCGATACATACTTACCACTCATAAAGGGGATCACGCATAAAGTTCTACTTCCCATTCAAAATGATGGACTCATAGAGGAATGTATAAACGATATATTTCTTTCCATTTGGAATAACGCAAATAAATTCCATGGAGAGCCGAGTGATTTTAAAAAGTGGATTGCAGCGATTGCGAAGTTTAAAGCAATTGATTATTACCGGAAATCGACTAAAACAGTAGAAATCATTTCAGATGAGTTTCATATCAGTACAGAAAAATCAGCAGAAGACGAATTAATCGTTATGGAAGATAGGGAAGAATTATTGAAGCTCATTAATCAATTAGAACCGCTAGATCAAAAGGTGTTCATTATGAAATATTTACTTGGTATGAAGACAGAGGAAATAGGTGACAAGTTAGGATTAACTCGGGCAGCAATTGATAATCGAGTGTACCGGGGGAAAAAGAAACTACAACAAAATGCTACGAATATTAGTTTTGGAGGTAGTGCAATATGAAAGACATTTATGAACTATTAAATGATATTGATATAGATGAAAAAGAACTAGAAGAAATTGAGGCTTCTGAAATTGAAAAGGAAAAAGTAAAACGAAATGTAAAACAATCGATACGTACGAAGAAAAAGATGAAAAGTTGGAAAAAAGGTGTCGCTGCTGCATCAATTTTAGTAGGGTTATCGGTTGCAACTCTTGGTATCGGTTTTCCTACATATGCCGGGGGATTGCCAATTGTAGGTGACATATTCCGATTTTTAGATAATGGTAGAACGGGGTTATATGAAAATTATAAGGAATTTTCGACTGAGTTGAATATGACAAAAGAGAGTAATGGGGTTAAGGTTACAATTAATGATGTAATTTCTGATGGCAGAACATTATCTATAACGTATTCACTGGAAAGTGAGCAGGACTTAGGGGAGGATCCTATCATATTAGGTGGATTGGATATAATGGACGCTCATGGTAGTTCAGGCAGTGGTAAAATGACTAAAGTTACTGAAAAAAAGTATGTAGGTATGGTAACAACGACGCATCATGATAGCAATAAAAAGGACAAAGTAAACTTTAGATGGAATATAGAGAGAATAGAGATGCCAGATAGGAAAAAATCAATACAAGGTAATTGGAATTTCGCGTTAACTGTAAAATCAGTGGATAGTAAAGAGAGAACAATTGGTGGGAGTTCAGAAAAAGAAGGTATAAAAGCAAATATGGAAAAGGTCGCAATATCGCCAGTTTCATTTATTCTTTATTACAATCAAGAGGTTTCTAAGGGCGCGAGGAAAGAATGGGATAGTGTAGATGTTGAATTGACGGTTAAGGATGATTTAGGGAATATTTATTCGGGTGAAGGAAATGGGGGAAGTGGCAACGATCCTTACAATATACATTGGAGTGCCACCTTCCAAAAACTAAACGAAAATGCAACAAAGCTTATCGTTACACCTCGCGTGCACTTGCGAGTACATACACCTGAAAATCATGGTGGAGTAGAGTATGTGAATGGGAAAGAGAAGAAAATAGAAGTGCCGAAAAAAGAAGCGAAGAGCAAAGATATTGTGTTAGATGATATTGTCATTGATTTAAAGAAATAAAAGAGAGACTGCCTAAAATCATTTAGGCAGTCTTTTTTCGTTAAGAACTAGTGACGAATAGTGCATGCGGATGTTGCGTTTTATACTCATCTTTCCACGGAATGTTTAGTTGTTCCCACGATTCGCCGCTATCATTGGATTGAAAGACGCCATTGTTATTTAACGTGTAAAACGTATGTGGTTCGGCTTCGTTTGTCGCAAACATCGAAATGACTGTACCGATTGCAGATGGTAGTCCTTGTTGTACTTGCTGGAACGGAGTATCTTTCGTTTTTCGATAAATATAAGATTCATAAGGGATATGATGATGAGCGAGATCAGCACTTGGCGCAGCAGAAACGAGAATCGTATCACAATCAGCTGGATCGATAGCCATGCTGTATAAATAATGATGTTCAAGTCCTGCACTACATGAGATCCAACTGTTTCCATTGTTATAACTCTCAAGATAAGCACGATCAGGTCCGCCCATAAATCCGTCACCACATGATGCATAAAGGCGATTTGGTGCTTTAGGGTGCATAAGTAATTGATGAGCATCGATAGGAGCACCGAATTTTTTATCAATCCATGTATGCCCTTTATCGTTACTTTGAATAACAGCACCAGCTTCGATTGAAACGTGTATTGTATTAGGGTTATTTGGGTCAACTGTAATCCAGCGTACGTGATGGGTAAAAGGTCTAGGCGGAAATGCCCACGTATAAGAAGATAATAATGATTTCATATTTTTAAGTTCAGTCCACGTTTCACCACCATTTTCAGAGCGAAATAAAGCGCTCGGTTCTGTGCCGACATAAACGACACCATATCCGTTAACTTGTTCATTTGAGCTTATTGTTATGGAAGTGATAGAGGAGTGCAAAATACCATCTTCTTTAGGGAAATCAAAGTAACGATAAGAATCTCCAATTGGTCTCCATGAATCCCCACTATCGTCACTTAACCATAGACCTCGTCCAAATGTTCCGCAATATACACGATTCTTTTGAAATGGATCAACAGCGATACAGGTAGGTTGCATATTTTGTAAGTGATAAGTCGTTTCATAGTTATCATTGTGTTCTTTCACTACAACAAGTTCACGTTCCATACAGAGAAATAAACGTTTCATTTAAGTAACCTCCTTAAAAATTCTTTCATTAGTAAACAATATGAAAATAAAAAAGAAGTAGTCTTGTTTTATTTGAGAAAAAGGGATTGTTTAAAAAATAGCGAAGTGTGTATACAGAGGAAGCGGGCGTTTACAATCAGTCAATTCGGGATAAAGATGGGGAGTTTGTTTCATACTAACATACAGATATTGTACTTAAAGGAGTATAAGTATGGGAGATTCGCATGATCATGGTCATTCAAAAAATAAAAAGGCGTTACTAATTGCCTTCCTACTAACAACAAGTTTTATGATTGCAGAAGTTGTTGGTGGATTTGTAACAAATAGCTTAGCACTACTATCTGACGCGGGGCATATGCTAAGTGATGCAGTATCTTTAGCTTTAAGTTTACTTGCGTTTAAACTCGGAGAAAAAACAGCAACAACTACGAAAACATACGGGTATAAGCGAGTCGAAATGTTAGCAGCATTATGTAACGGTGTCGTTCTTATTGTCATTTCGGTATACATTTTTATTGAAGCAATCCGTCGTTTTAAAGAACCAGTTGAGATTGCTAGTAATGGGATGCTCATTATTGCAGTCCTTGGTCTGCTTATTAATATTTTATCAGCTTGGATATTAATGAGAGGCGGAGATGTGAAAGGTAATTTGAATTTAAGAAGTGCTTTCCTGCACGTACTAGGCGATCTATTGGGTTCCGTCGGAGCGATTATTGCTGCGTTACTTATTAAATTTTTCGGATGGACTGCTGCAGATGCGATTGCTAGTATTCTTGTGTCTATTTTAGTCATTATTAGTGGATGGCGTGTAACACGTGATACGGTTCATATATTAATGGAAGGTGCACCACAGCACATAAATGTTGAAGAGGTAAAAAGTACGTTATTAAATATTCCGATTGTCAAAGAAGTTCATGATTTGCACATATGGTCTGTCACATCAGATTTTCAAGTATTAACATGTCATCTTATTATTAAAGGAAATGAAACGCAAAGTGTATTAAAAGAGGCTACGTATGTATTAAAGGAGAAATTTCATGTAGAACATGTCACCATTCAAGTAGAAATAGATGGTGAATTTAATCATGATGAGACAACTTGCAAAGTATGAAAGAAAAAGGATAAGAAAAAGTGTCATAACATTTTTCGCACGGCATACATATATATAATGTGGCCACAAGTACTTTGCAAGGTAAATATTTCATGAAATTACTTTACTTATAAAGAGTCATCTTTTATAATCAAAAGTGGTAATTGATAGAGATTATCATTTTCAATGATCGTAGAAAGGAGTTTTTTAAAAGATGAGTAGTCAACTCCGTTTTGCTGTTGAAAATCGTAAGAGGCATTTAATTGATGAGTTAATTGGAGCAGGTGTGTTTAAGATTCGCGACCGACAATTATACGAGCTGTCTTTAGAGGAATTGGAAAAAGAGTACGAAGATATGGAAGATTATGCGAATATTCAGGCGTAGCTATATAGATTAGTAAAAGGAGAGCTGGTTACGATTTTGTGTAACCAGCTCTCTTTTTATTTCGTAGAAATTATTTTTTGTATTTCTTTCATGGGACGGAGCCAGTTTTGGGTCATTATTTGTTCCATTTGTTTTTCGTCCTGCTTCTGTAATGCTTGAATGATAGAGTGATGTTCTTCAATAGATTGACTTGCTGGAACAAAGTTTTGGAAAAACAAATATTCAAGACGTAAAACGTGAAGTTGCATATTTTCTAGAAAGGGTTCAATATATTGGTTTTTAGCAATAGAAGAAATTGTATTGTGGAATTGTATATCTAATTCTAAAGCTTGTTTTGCGTTTTTTTTCTCTATAGATTGCTGAAAATGCTCATTTATTTCAGAAAGTAGTTGAATATCAGCGTTTGTAATGTTTTGAAGAGCTTGCTTTCCTATAATAGAGTGAAGACCAGCCATCGTTTCATAAATGATAGATACGTCGTCTAACTTAATAGGAGCAATTTTCGTTTTTTGCCCTGGTACCATTTCCACTAATCCAGAAAGCTCTAATATTTGAAGTGCTTCTCTTACAGGTGTTCTGCTTACTCCTAGTGCCTCAGCCAATTCCCCATCATTAATTTTTTCATTGGGCTTCAGTACACCTTCAATAATCCAATTTTGTAGTTGATTTAAAACGAGTGATTTTGCTGAAACTCTTCCTGGTTTTTTATAATTTTGAGGGACAGGCATAGTGAATTCAATCCTTTCATTCTATATTTTCCTTTTTTGCATGAACAAGCTTTAATTTTTGTTTCCCTTCATCCGGCTTTTGGCTTAAGATGAGCACCATTACAATGACACAAAAAGCGCCTAATAACTGAAAAGATTGAAATGGCACTTGCAATATAAGTACAGAAGAAATAATAGCTGCGAGTGGTTCTGTGCAACCAAATAATGTTGTTTCTTTCGGAGTCAGGTATCGTATGCTGTCTAAGTATAAATAAAAGGCAATAAGTGTCCCGAAAATGACGACAAATGTGATGAGCGGTAGGGTACTTAGTTTTACATATTTCATAGTTGATAATAAAATGAATTCGTTTGTAGAAATAAAGTGTACAATCGTTACACCAATACCCCCAATAATCATGCCCCATCCAACGATAACGGAGGAAGACCATTTTTCTAACAATTCCTTTGAATATAAACTATAAAAAGCGAGAGATAATCCAGATAAAATCCCCCAAATAATAGCTGGTGTAGAAACAGCCAAGTTATGAACAGACCCGTTTGTTAGTAAGAGAAAAGTGCCTACTAATGAAAGGGTAATTGAAATGAAATCAATTTTTGATGGACGAACGTTCCATTTGAAAAGTAAGTATACAGTGATGAATATAGGAGCTAAATATTGTAATAATGTTGCCACGGCAGCATTTCCTTCTTTAATTGAAGCGAAATACGTATACTGTACAGCAAGCATACCGAATAGACCAAACAAAATCATTTTAATAGCATCAGATTTTTGTTTCCAAATGCTAAATATCTCTTTTTTTCTCGTTCCGAATGAGGAAATAATGAGCAAAATAATTCCAGATATAAGTAAACGGATCGTAACTAACCATTCGGTTGAAACATTGTCATATTGAAAAAGTTGTTGTGCAGCTGTACCAGACAAGCCCCATAAACAAGCACCGATTATGACCATTATAATTCCTTTTAATCGATTTGAATCCATATGATCTAAAATTCTCCTTTCTAAAAATACAAATTGAATACAATATGCAATATATCACAGAATGACTCGTTAATAAACTGAAATTTCTAATTTGTTTTTTATGTATAGTAAAATATTGTAGAGGAGGGGGAGTATATGTTAGCTGGATTTTTAGTTTGTTTATTTGTTGGGTTACTTATCATTTTTTTAGGGTATCAAATACATGTGAAAAAGAGGTTGTTTTTGTTAGCAGGATATCAAGAAGAAACGTTTGTTGGAGATAAAAATAAATTAGCGAAGCTTTCAGGAGCATTTTCTTATATAGTTGGAGTTGCTACTATAATATTACCGCTTGGCTTAGAAAAAATAGGTGCTGTAGTTGGTATCGTATATGCTATATTAATTGTTTTAGGTACAATTGTATTCATAATTAAAGCAAACCTATTAAATAAGAGTGCTATAAAGTAAAAAAGGCTTCATTCTACTGAAGCCTTTTTTAAATTATTATGAAGTATAAGTAAAAGCTGGAATAGGATCAACAAATATATCCCAATCTTGTTTCATTTCTTTCTCTGTTAATAGACAACTATCTAATGATTGTTCAATTAAAGAACGGTTCATATCAATTCCGATAAATACGAGTTCGGTTATTCGATCTCCATATTGTTTATCCCAGTTTTTCAATACTTCTGGTTCTTCTGTAAACATTTGATTTCTTTCAGTTTCAGGTAATGCCGCTATCCACTCACCGGCTCCTTGAATTGTAATAGAGGAACCTGCTTGAGATAGAAGCCCTATCATATTATTACGAGATGCCAGCCAGAAGAATCCTTTAGCTCTTACAACATCTAAAGGCCATCTTTCTAGCCAATTCATAAGGCGCTCGGGATGGAAAGGATATTTGCGGCGGTAAACAAAGGAATTGATACCGTATTCTTCCGTTTCCGGTGTATGATGGTCACTATTTAATTCTTGTATCCAGCCGGCCGATTGACTGGCTTCTTCATAATTAAATAGATTTGTGTTTAAAATTTCTTGTAATGGTACTTTGCTAAACGAAGATTCAAGAACTTTTGCATTAGGATTTAATTTTTTTAGTAAATGATGAAGCTCTATTACATCTTCTTTTTCTAGCAAATCTATCTTATTAAGAATAATTACGTTTGCAAATTCAATTTGATCTATTAATAAATCAATAACTTCTCGGGTATCATTCTCATCGATTGCTTGTTTTCGGTCTAATAAACTTTCTCCATCTGCAAAATCATCCCAAAATCTATTTGCATCTACAACTGTAACCATCGTATCGAGGCGACAATTTTTCGTTAAATCAATGTTAAGAACTTCGTCTGTATAAGTAAACGTTTGAGCAACTGGAATAGGCTCACTTATACCAGAAGATTCAATAATAATATAGTCAATATCACCATTTTCCACAAGACGATTCACTTCTATCATTAAATCTTCTCGTAGTGTACAACAAATACAGCCATTTTGAATCTCTACTAGTTTTTCCTCCGTACGTGAAAAACCACCCTTTTTTATAAGAGATGCATCAATGTTTACTTCGCTCATATCATTAACGATAACAGCTACTTTTAAGTTATTCTTATTGGTCAAAATGTGATGTAGTAAGGTAGTTTTTCCAGATCCTAAAAAACCACTTAATACAGTGATAGGTACTTTTTTCATGAAATGATCTCTCCTTTAAATCGTAATGATTACGTTTTATATTAAACGATAGGAAAAGAAAAATCAATAATAAATCATAATGATTACGATTTAAGAATAGAAATAGACTATAAAATTTGTGTTGTAGTATGAAGCATTTGGACAAGCACATGTTTACATATAAATAAAATGGAGGCGAGAAGCTTGGTCTTTAATAGAGTTTCAAAAGAATTAGTAGGCATAGCTCTTATCGCTATGTTTCTCTTTTTATTATTTTTTGTAGATTTTACAAGTCTAGTAAATTTGCACAAAAATATACCGCAGGAATGGCTGAATGTGAATACGGTATTTTTAAGTATCATTTTTGAAGCAATACCTTTTATTTTATTAGGGGTAATTGTTTCTTCATGTATTCAAGTGTTTGTGACGGAAGATATGATTCAAAAAGTAATGCCGAAATCTCCAATTGTTGCAATGATTCCAGCAGTATTTGTGGGAGTTCTTTTTCCAATGTGTGAATGTGTCATTATACCAATTGTAAGAAGGCTCATTCAAAAGGGGCTACCACTTCATGTAGGCATTGTTATTTTATTGAGTGCACCCATTATGAATCCAGTTGTTCTTTTATCTACTGTATATGCTTTTCCAAAAAATGATTACGTTGTATATGCACGCTTTGGGATAACAATTCTAGTTGCTCTATTTATAGGTCTAATTGTGTATTATTGCTATCGCGAAAGAAATGTTTTAAAAGACGTAGAGGTTTCAGTTCAAATAAGCAAAAAAAAGAGTTGGAAAGATGTTATGAATCACACTGTAGATGAGTTTTTTGATACTGGTAAGTATTTATTGATTGGTGCTTTTTTAGCAAGTGTATTTCAAACGTTTTTTGATCGGAATGTACTGGATGCAGTAGCACATAACGAAGTAATTGCTCCCATTATTATGATGGGATTTGGTTATGTTTTATCAATTTGCTCTGCAGCCGATGCTTTTATAGCTGCGTCTTTTGGACATGTTTTCTCGATAAAGGCACTTCTCGCATTTCTTGTGTTTGGGCCTATGCTTGATATGAAAAATACGTTAATGCTATTTGCGTATTTTCAAAAGAAATTTGTATTCTTTTTGATGGGAATTGTCATTGTATCTGTGTATACCATCCTGCAAATCATAATGTTATAGGAGGTGAGAAAGAATGGAGAAAGAGGAGCAGAAGGCGTATCATCGCTATATACGTGGCATTATTTTAATTGGTTTAGCAATGCTCTTATTTAAACTACTTGTAACAGGAAATATTTATAATTTTATCGCTCCAAAAATGATCAAATTTACGTATATAGCTTTTGTAGTAATTTTAATTTTTGGTATTGTACAAGTTTGGGGAGATGGAAGAGAAAAACAGCATGATTGTAATTGTTGTAAACATCATACAACATCAAAATCAGGGATAAAAAGTTTCTTTGTATATGTTTTATTTGTTGTTCCGATAGTTAGTGCTTTTCTCTTTGGAAGTGTAACAATTGATGGAAGTTTAGCAGGAAAAAGGGGTATGAATCAAAGTGTACAGGCGAGAAGTCTGGAAAGAAACGAAAAAGAGGGGAAACAGGTTAAGTTTGATGAGCGAGAAGTATTAGTTGATTCAGAAGAAACATCAAATTTAGCAACGACTTATAAAACGGAAGAGCAAGTAGTAAAAAGTATGTTAGGACAGCGTAAACTACAAGTAAAGGATAAGGATTATGTTCAAACAATGAATGTAATTGGTCAAAATATTAATTGGTTTAAAGGGAAAGAAATTACATTTTTAGGGTTTATATATAAGGATAAAGATGTGACGGGTAATAAAGCAGTAGTGGCTCGATATGGCATAACTTGTTGTATTGCGGATGCATCAGTCTGGGGGATGATTGTTACCGGGAAAAATATTGAAAAAATTCCAGAAGAAACATGGGTGAAAATAACAGGATTATTAGATGAAACGACATATAAAGGAACAGTCTTTCCACTTGTAAAAGTAAACAAAATCGAGAAAATTAATAAGCCAACTGACCCATATGTATATGATGCTTTACCTCAATAGAAAAGAATAAATTCTTCATATTTTCATGAAATAGAATCATAATCAAGGCGATAAAAAAATAAAGATAAGAGTAATTTGGTTTGTTAAAAATATGTGCAGAAGGAGTTATGCGATGAACTGGGTTACTCATAAACCATCATTTGAATTTGAAACATTTAGTCCTATTATTCGGTCACAATCTGCGTGGAGTGGACATTTAGATTTTGCATATGACTTAGTACGATTTGAAAAACCAGAAACTTTAGTTGAGTTAGGTACACATTTAGGAGCTTCCTTTTTTAGTTTTTGTCAGGGAGTAAAAGATGGAGGGTTATCGACTAAATGCTTTGCAGTAGATACTTGGGCTGGAGATGGGCATACAGGTCCATATGGAGAAGGGGTTTTTCAAATAGTAGAAAAAGTAGTGAGCGATAACTACCTTAATATAGGAAATTTAATTCGATCTACTTTTGATGATGCTGTAGACCGGTTTCAAGATGAAACGATAAATCTTTTGCATATTGATGGCTATCATACGTATGAAGCTGTTTCTCACGATTATAATACATGGCTACCGAAAGTCGCGAAAAACGGTATTGTATTATTTCATGATATTGAAGTTAGAAGTAGTGATTTCGGCGTATATAAGTTTTGGGATGAGGTAAAAGCGAAGTACCCTCATTTTCAATTTGCGCATTCATATGGACTGGGAGTGTTATTTCCGAAGGGTTGTAGTGATAAGTTTGAGGAAATACTTAAAAATAAAGAAGAAATACAAAATATGTATAAATAAAGGTAGGGCATGCATCATTTTAATGATGTGTGCCCTATTTTTGTGTGGGAAATTATGGTGTGAATTAAAAAGTGAAGATAGTTGTAAAAAGTTTTGTTGCAGCAAATATTAAAAAAGTTAGTATGGGATTTTTCTTTGTAAATAAAGTGAAGCTTTAATACGTTCATATCAATTCGGAATTTTACAGTAGTTAATTTCTTACCTAAGTGCTTTGCACTTACTGAATTTTGAGACGGGGGTCTTATTGGCCGAAAATATCGGGATAAATAAAAATACAACATTTTTTATATTTTTCATTGCGAAAAACGTAATCTACTTTTACAATAGAAAGGGTTGTGAATATATTATACTGGAAAAATAAATCGAAATAATATGAAAATTTTGTTTTGTCTTCGCTAATTGTATATTACATACATGTAAGACGACATACGTCATGTTATCGACTTGTAAGGAGAGAAAAAAATGAAAAGTGTAAGATTACCATCGATGCTAGAAATCATAGTTCTTTTATTACTATTTCTTGCTGTTGTCTTTTCCTTCCAAACGATTTTTGATCTCCCAATTCAATTAGCGCTATTTATTTCATGGTTTTTAGTAATTGCGCTTGGATTAAGATTAGGATTTCGTTATCAAGAATTGCAAGATGCAATTACGAAAGGGATTTCTAACGGATTAGAAGCGATACTGATTTTAGTTGCAGTAGGTGCTTTAATTGGAACATGGATTGCTGGTGGGGTAGTACCAACATTAATCTATTATGGATTAGAATTTATTCACCCTAGCATATTCCTATTAGCAACATTAATTATTTGTTCTATAACTTCTATCGCAACAGGAACGTCTTGGGGAACAGTGGGAACAGCAGGTATTGCTATGATGGCGATTGGTGAAGGACTTGGTTTACCACTTCCGCTTGTTGCTGGTGCAGTTCTTTCAGGAGCTTATTTCGGCGACAAATTATCACCACTTTCTGATAGCACAGTTCTTGCAGCTTCTATGGCGAAAGTAGATGTTATTGCTCACGTTCGAGCTATGCTCGTATTAGATGTTCCAGCTTATATTATTACTAGTATTATGTTTACTGTAGCTGGTTGGATGTATGGCGGCGATAATGTAGATTTGAATCGAGTAGAATTTTTAAAAGAAGCTTTATTAAAGCAATTTGATATTAAAATATGGATGCTTGTTCCGGCGGTCATTGTTATCGTTCTATTAGCGATGAAGAAACCGTCTATGCCAACAATTGCAATGGGAGCTTTAATTGGTGCAATTTGGGCAACCCTTTTCCAAGGGATGAACTTTGGAGAGGCGATTGGAACAGCTTATAACGGATTCTCAATTCAATCTGGTGTTGAGTTTGTTGACAAGTTATTAAACCGTGGTGGAATTAACGGCATGCTTGGCTCAGTAGCCGTTATTATTTTCGGTTTAGGATTTGGTGGATTACTTGAAAAACTAGGTGTTTTAAAAGTAATCGTATCAAAATTTGAGAAGAAATTAAATTCTGCAGGTAATGTAACATTGTCTACATTAATCGTGGCATTCTTAGCTAATATATTTGGTTGTGCGATGTATGTATCACTAATTTTAACACCAAAAATTATGGAAGATAGCTATGATAAATTAAAAATAGACCGTCGTGTATTAGCGCGTAACTCAGAAGTAGGTGGAACGTTAACTTCAGGTATGGTTCCATGGTCTGATAATGGTATTTTTATGGCTGGTATTTTAGGTGTAGCAACGTTCTCATACGTTCCGTTTATGTGGTTAAGCTTCGTATCGTTAATTTTAGCAGTTATTTACGGATATACAGGCAAATTCATCTGGTATGTAGATGATGCAGATAAAGGAAAGCAAGCATCATAAAATAAAAATCACCTTCTACAATATGTAGAAGGTGATTTTTTTATTTTTTAATAGCATTTGCTGAAGTTATTTCATTCTCATATTTAGCAATTTTTTGTTGTATCTTTTTTAAGTTTTTTTCAGTGTCTTGAATGAGCTGTAAGACATTGGTCTCCTGTTGTTTCATTAATTCTAACCTTTGAAGGATGGTAGATTCTCCTTCCATAGACCAGTCGATAAATTGTTTTATTTTTTGAATTGGCATACCAGTGTTTTTTAAACACAAAATCATCTCTAAATATTTCAGTGCTTCTTCATCAAAAACTCGATCTCCTTTTTCGTTTCTTTGCAGAAAAGGAAACAGTCCTTGTTTATCGTAATAACGTATTTGAGAAATAGTTAAGTGTTGCATTTTGGCGACTTGCCCAATTGTATAATACATATCATTCATCCTTTTATTACCAAGGTATAATGCCATCTTTGTTAAGTATTTTACCATTATAGTTTGTTTCACTTAATGCATATTTAATAATAATTTTAGCACTTTCAGTGGTTGTATGGCCACCGGGGGAATTTCCATTAAGATCCGTAGTTGTAAAACCAGGAGTTACCCCAAATACTTCTGGACCGTTAGTGGCAAATTCTTTACTAAAAGCTAATGTTAAAGCATTAATAGCTGTTTTTGAAGAATTATATCCTAGTGTATTAATTGGATGTGTTTCACCATTAGCAAACATTGTTAGTGAGGCCATGTCAGTTGTTACATTTATTATTTTACTGTTGCTTGAATTCTTTAATAATGGTAAAAAGGCTTGCATCATTTGGAAAGTTCCAAAAAAATTAACTTCAAATCCTTGGCGTAAAGTTTCAATATTTAATTCACTAGGTAGCATATTGAAGTCTAGCGCTATGCCTGCATTATTAATTAATAAATGTAAGTGATCAGTCGTTTCGTAAATTTTCTTTGTTGCTTCTTGAATGGATTGTGAATTTGAAATATCTACTTGAATATAGGAAACGTTTGAAACATTTAAAGATTCTACGGCTTGTTGTCCAAGTTGTTCATTACGAGCACCTAAAAATACGTGATAATCTTTTTCTGCTAATTGACGAACAAGTTCATATCCAATTCCTTTATTCGCACCTGTTATAAAAGCATATTTTTTCATATTGAATTCCTCCAGTAATGTTATAGTAGGTTACAATGGAAAGGATACAGCCTAAACTTAAGTTTAGGTCAAGAGGAATTTTTTTAAATAAATATAGAATATCTATATATAAGAGTGAGAATTCTTATCATTTAAGAGAAAGTCTGTTATTATAAGAGATGTAGGTATTATATTTTCAAGGGGATGAAAACATGGAGTACAGAATTGAAAGAGATACATTAGGAGAAATAAAAGTTCCAGCTGATAAATTATGGGCAGCACAAACACAACGTAGTAAAGAAAATTTTCCAATTGGAACAGAGCAAATGCCGCTTGAAATTGTAAAAGCATTTGCAATTTTAAAGAAGAGTGCAGCGCTTAGCAATCAAAAATTAGGAAAGCTATCAGAAGAAAAAGCAGAAGCAATTGTAGAAGCTGCGGATGAAGTGATTGCAGGGAAATGGAATGAACATTTTCCGCTTGTCGTATGGCAAACAGGTAGTGGTACACAGTCAAACATGAATGTGAATGAAGTAATTGCAAATCGTGGGAATCAAATTTTGAAAGAGAAGGGATCTGACGTACATATTCATCCGAATGATGATGTGAACATGTCACAAAGTTCAAATGATACATTTCCAACGGCGCTTCATGTAGCTTGTGTAATCGCAGTAGAAAATCACGTATTACCAGCAATTACGAAATTAAAAGAAACTTTAGCAGAAAAAGTAACTGCATTTGAACATATTATAAAAATTGGTCGTACACATTTACAAGATGCAACGCCGTTAACTTTAGGGCAAGAAATTAGCGGATGGCACCGTATGCTTGAAAAAACAGAGCGTATGATTGCAGAGAGCAATACATATATGAAAGAGTTAGCAATTGGTGGAACTGCGGTTGGAACAGGTATTAATGCTCATCCTAAATTTGGTGAGATGGTATCAGAGGAAATTAGTCAATTTACAGGTAAACAATTTGTTTCTGCACCAAATAAGTTCCATGCATTAACGAGCCATGATGAAGTTGTATATACTCACGGTGCATTAAAAGCATTAGCTGCGGATCTAATGAAGATCGCTAACGATGTACGTTGGCTTGCAAGTGGTCCACGTAGTGGTCTTGGAGAAATTATTATTCCAGCAAATGAACCGGGAAGCTCTATTATGCCAGGTAAAGTAAATCCAACGCAAAGTGAAGCGTTAACGATGGTTGTAGCGCAAGTAATGGGGAATGATGCAACAATCGGATTTGCTGCGAGCCAAGGTAACTTTGAGTTAAATGTATTTAAACCTGTTATTGCTTATAACTTCTTACAATCAGCTCACTTATTAGCGGATGCAATTGTTTCGTTTAATGACAATTGTGCAGTTGGTATTGAAGCAGATGAAGAAGTAATTAATGAAAATGTGAATCGCTCACTAATGCTTGTAACAGCGCTAAACCCACATATCGGATATGAAAATGCAGCGAAAATTGCGAAGCATGCTCATAAAGAAGGATTAACTTTAAAAGAAGCAGCATTGCAATCTGGGCTACTAACAGAAGAGCAATTTGATGAAATTGTAGATCCAAAGAAAATGATTGCTCCAAAAGAGTAATAGAAAAAGCCAGGGTTCTGAGTATAGAATCTTGGCTTTTTTGATGTTCATTTTTATGTTTCATCTACTTGCAATACTACAAGCTTCAAAATATATTATTTGTTAGCAGGCGTATTCATTACTTTCATCTGTGGGCAGTTCTCTTTTAAGAGTGAAATGAATTTTTCTTCTTCTAGTGGTATGAAAGTGGTCACTGAGTCAAATAAATTGTAATGGATTTCTAATTGTTGTCTAGTCCATTTTTTTGAATGAAGTTTTTTACCAGAGTATTTAACGTGACGAATATCTTCAAATGGAATTTCAGTATGAAAAATGAAACCGTGTTTTACAACAAGAGATGATTCCGTTACGTTGTAGTGAGAGAAATAGAATGAAGAAAGATTCACGATATTTAGCAGCATCATGAGAGTGAAAAAAATAGAATTTTCATTTTGGAAGAATAATGAAACGAAAAAAATAATTATAAATAATGTAATGAAAATGACGTGGAATGGATTTTTTTTCGCTTTAAATTTCAAGTTAGTCACCTCGGTATACTTGTTCTTTAACTAAATTAAATCATAACATTGTGATAAAACGTGTGAATATGCAGAATTGCATATTCACACGTTTTATTATTCATGTAAAATTTCTTGATGGGATAAATTCAAAAGAAGTTTTGTAATAGTGGAGTGGCATAAAGTGACTTACAAGAATAGAAAGATAGCGTTAGTCATAATTAGTTGTATGATGATTATGAGTAGTTGTGCTAATAAATTTGTTGAAGATAGAAATCGAAAGCATACATTTGTACAAGCAAGTAAGGTTTTAGTAGAGACTGTAAATAGAATATATAAAAAGTAAAGGATGTTTTCTTATACGAAAACATCTTTTTTGTAGTTAAAATTGAATACTGAAGTTTTGTAATGAGTGAATACCAGTTCCATATTCACTAATCGCATATGCGTTCTGTGCAATTTACTTAACGGTAAACCAAGGGTCTTGAAGAATATTCATGTTCTATTTTACATCCTATAAAATGAATTTGTATAAACATATTCGCTTTTCGTTGTATTAAATCCTTTCGATAGATGTTTTTATAAAAGTTTATAAAATGGGCAAACGAAACGTTGAAATGTTTGTTTGTGTTGTGATAAGATGATGAAGTAATAATAAACGATATAGCGATTTGTTTGGTTTTTAAATAAACATTTTGAAGGAGTGTTTAGTATGAGCGATATTTCAGAGAAGTTTTGGGATGCGTCAATAGAGGAATTAAAGAAAGGGTATGTGTTTGATGAAGAAAAAGAGGGGTACATTTGCTTAGCTTGTGGTGAAACATTTATTAAAGGTGTTATTTATCAAGATAATCAAGTTTTGTATGAAGCAGAGAAGTTCGTCCAATTGCATATTCAAAATGAGCATACGTCTATGTTTGATTATTTGCTAAATATGGATAAGAAATTTACTGGATTAACGGATTTACAAAAGAAAATGGTTCAGTTTTTCTATATGGGACTGAATGATAAAGAAATTGTAAAAGAGATGGATGGCGGAAGTACATCAACAATTCGTAATCATCGATTTACACTGCGAGAGAAAATGAAACAAGCAAAAGTATTTTTAGCGCTAATGGAATTATCAGAAGAAAAATCAAAAGTACAAACGAAATTTGTGCCAATTCATAGAACAGCAACGATGGTAGATGATCGATACAATATTACGGAAGAAGAAAATGATGAAGTATTAAAAGCTCATTTTACAGAAGGGTTAGATGGACCTCTCTCTAAATTTCCGAAGAAACAAAAGCGTAAATTAATTATATTGCGTCATTTAGTGAAGAAGTTTGATAGTAATAAAAAGTATACTGAAAAAGAAGTAAATACAGTGATAGAAAATGTATACCCTGATTTCGTAACGTTAAGAAGATATTTAATCGAATATGGATTTTTAGATCGAACAGCCGATGGAAGTCAATATTGGGTGAAGTTATAATCATATGAAAAGAAAATGAATAGAAGCACAGTATTATAACAACTATACAAAGAGATAGATATTGAAAATAGATTTTTAAGAAAAGGAGAAATGAAATTTGAAACCACCTGCAGATAACAATAAAGAAGGTGCGGAGTCACATAAGTTGGAAAGTGAGAGTAAACCGATTTGGAAATCGATGTCGATGTTTTTAGTACCGTTATTATTAAGTAATGTACTACAATCAGTTGGACAATTATTTGGTATGGTAGTAGTAGGAAGATGGCTTGGAGTTAATGATTTAGCGGCCATATCAGCATTCTTCCCATTATTTTTCTTGCTCGTTTCATTTGTAATTGGTATCGGTTCAGGAAGCTCTATTTTAATTGGTCAGGCGTTTGGTGCTAAAAACGAAGATCGTTTAAAAGCTATCGTTGGTACGACGCTGACATTTACCTTTATTATTGGAGTTGTGTTGGCGATAATAGGAAGTATTTTTGCGATGGATATTATGCGTCTAATGGGAACGCCAGAAAATATTATTGAAATAAGTGTACATTATGCACGGATTTTATTTATATCGATGCCAGTATTATTTTTATATTTCGCATATACAACATTTATGAGAGGTACAGGAGATTCTAAAACGCCATTTTACTTTTTAATTGTAAGTACAGCACTAAATATGATTTTATTACCGGTTCTTATTTTTGGATGGTTAGGAGCTCCGAAATTAGATGTGTATGGAGCAGCCTATGCATCTGTTATATCTACAGTTATTACGTTTATTGTCATGCTTGTGTATTTAAAGAAGAAAAATCACCCATTACAACTAGATGGAACGGTTAGAAAATACCTTCGAATGGATGGGGAGTTATTAAAGCTATTGCTAAGGCTCGGTATACCGGCAAGTATAAATATGATATTAGTTTCATTATCTGAGATTGCCGTAATCGCATTTGTAAATCGTTACGGTTCGGATGCAACAGCTGCTTACGGCGTTGTGAATCAAGTTGCAAGTTATGTACAAATGCCAGCAGTTAGCCTTGGTATTACAGTTTCTATTTTTGCAGCACAATCAATTGGGGCGAATCAATTTGATCGATTGCAGAAAGTTGTGAAGGCCGGAATTATTATGAACTACGTCATCGGTGGTGTGTTAATATCTCTTATTTATTTATTCTCAAGAGACATTTTATCACTATTTTTAACGAGTCAAACTACAATTGAAATTGCTCATAGCTTAGTTATGATTACGTTATGGAGTTATTTAATTTTCGGTCATGCACAAATTATTAGTGCGACAATGCGAGCGAGCGGTACAGTACTTTGGCCAACTGTTATTGGAGTTGTTTCAATTTGGCTTGTAGAAGTACCCGTAGCATATTATCTTTCTTACCATACAAGTCTTGGAATAGAAGGCATTTGGATCGGGTATCCAGCAGCATTTATTGTCAGCTTACTATTGCAGTATGCATATTATAAGCTTTCATGGCAAAAGAAACGAATTACACGATTAGTTAGTTAAATAGAAAAATGTCCCTAAGTTATTAGACTTAGGGACATTTTTTCGTAAGTGCAGGTTTACAAATAGCTTTTTAAAGTTATATCAAAATGTTGTCTAATGAGTGTTTTATCACTCATATAAAACTCCCACGCTTTTTCCGGTTCACCGATAATCTCAAAGGATTCCTCTGTAATATATAAAGCGCAATTATCCTCCAGTGCAATTCCTTCTATATTCCCTTGATGATTTTGTAAAAAGGAATGGAAGGCGTTCATTCTGTTTAATTGATTATAATGTGGACAAAATCTTTTATTAACAATACCCCATCCGTTACTCTCTATATAACCAGAATCTTCATAATCTGATCGGATACTAGACGTGAACCAACACATAGCACCAGCGCTATAACCAGCAATAAGTGTTCCTTGTTGCAGAGCCAATAATAATTTTTCATCAAGTCTATGTTCTTCCCATTGCGTAAGCATGTGAATATAGTTTCCGCCACCTAGATAAATTAAATCGGCTGAATGAATCATCTCCTCTATTTCATACTTAGAAGGTGAATCTGTTGTAATGCGTAAAATTTGTACTTCACAATGTAATTGTTTTTCAAACGTGTCTAAAAATAATTTTATATAGCTTTCATCATCATGACTAGCCGTTGGAATAAACAATACTTTTGGATACTGTTTATTTGTTAATTCTATAAGGCGTTCATTAATAGGCAAGTGATTTGAATCTTGTAAATCACCGCCACCAATGACAGCTAATTTCATAGTAAAGCACCACCTAATCATTTTTGTTATATAAAAATTCGATAGAAGAGAGTTACATTCCTTCCGTAATGTAATCAATAATTAGAAAATGTAGCTTAAGTATATCGGAATAGTAAAGAAACTACTGACTATATATACCAATACATTAGAAACCATTCATTGATATATAATATTTCATACTAATGTTTCAAAAAATGGAAAAAATATGTTGAAATAGATGTAATGGAGCATTCATTCATATTGAATTTAT
>NZ_JBNLYC010000061.1:0-26348 GCF_050172015.1 Bacillus sp. GMa5/1
AAAAGGAATTGTCTGGTTACGATATTAAAATTGTGTTTGAAGACGTATTTACTCATTTTTTTGATGGAAGTTTTGGAATGATTTATCCAACGTTACGACAATTGGAGAATGAAGGGAAAATAAAAAAAGAGGTTGTCATGCAAGAGGGGAAGCCGAATAAGAAAATGTACTTTATTACGGATGAAGGACGTGAAGAGTTTTATCAATACATGCAGACGCCTATAGAGAAGGATGTTTTACGTTCGGATTTTTTAATGAGAATGTATTTTGGCAACTATAGTGATGATGTGACAATAAAAAAATGGATTAAAGATGAAATTGAAAGAAAAGAAGCGTACATTGCAGATCTTCGATTGAAATATGAAAAGTGGAGAGTAGGTATTACTTTCGTTGAAGAAATTTCACTAGATGTAGGTATTGCATCGTATAGTGCACAAGTGGAGACTTTGAAGAGAAAATTAGAAGAGTTAGAGGCGAAAGAAAACAATAAAACAGAAGAATGAAAAACGCATTCACAATAAATAAAGGGGTATATAAAGATGGAGCAATCAAAGGGTATTAAGATTGTCTTTTTAATGTGTTTAGGTATCTTTCTTTGTATGATTGATACGACAATTATGAATATAGCTTTACCAGCAATACAATCGAGTGTAAATACTTCATTAGAAAAGATGTCCTGGGTATTAAATGTTTATACAATGACGATTGCAGTGCTTGCCATTCCGTTAGGGCGGATAGCTGATATCTTTGGAAAAGCAAAGATGTATATTTTTGGTCTGGTGATTTTTGGTGGTGGATCGGTACTTTGTGCTTTTGCTAATACAGGTGATTTTCTTATTTTTTCTCGTTTTATACAAAGTATTGGGGCAGCAATTTTATTTCCAACAAGTATGGTAATTGGTGTATCAGCTATGCCGTTAGCTAAAAGGCATGTTGCGCTTGCAATTTTAGGAGTAACACAAGGATTGTCAGCTGCTATGGGGCCAGTAATAGGTGGAATTATTACGCAAAATTTAGGATGGAGATGGGTGTTCTTCGTTAATGTTCCGGTTTGTATAATAGGAATCGTGTTATGTTGTATCATGCTACAAATAAAAAATGAAGAACGTATTATCTCAAAAATAGATTGGATAGGACTACTATTAAGTAGCACAGCAATTTTTTCATTTACTCTCATATTAGTAAAAGGTAATACATGGGGATGGCAAAGTAATATTGCTTTGTCTTGTTATGCAATTAGCACTATTTCTCTTATTCTATTTATTTTAGTAGAACGAAAGATTCATAACCCAATGGTGAATTTAAAGTTATTTCAAGATCGAATGTTTGTCGGAGCGTCAATCGTTGTTATATTGAGTAATTTATTTTTAATTGGAGTTACTGTATTGCTTCCAACGTTCTTGACAAAACTACAAGGTCGAACGGAAATTGAAGCGGCTTTTTTAGTGACACCTATTTCAGCGATGATATTTTTTGTCTCACCAGTTGCAGCAACTTTAATTAAAAAACTCGGAAAAGTAACTATTATTTTGTCAGGATTTCTTGTTATGGGGCTTTCCTACTATTGGTTGCAAATGATTGATGTTCATTCAACAAATACAGAAATTATTATTCCATGTATGATATTAGGTGTCGGATATGGCTTAGTAGTGGGGCCAATTACAGTTTTAAGTGCGTCTTCGTTTGAAGGAGAATTATTAACTGCTTCTCAAAGTGTTGTATCAATGTTACGACAGGTTGGAATTGTATTGGCGGTCGCAATATTTGTCTCTAACTTAACTCATAATTTAACTATAAATAAAGAAAAAGTATATCATTATGCAGAAGAAAAGGTGCGGAATATTCATGTGAATAGTACTGAGCAAACTGAAATTTTACAAATGACTAAAGAAAAAATAGAGAATCAAAGTTTAGAGTCGAATATAAATAAGAAACAAAATGCAATGACAATGGGATTAAGTAAAGAGAAAAAGGAAGAATTGATTCGCGACAAGACGGATGAAATATTAAGAAAAGTTCCAGTAGAATATAGGGATGTAAAAAGAGAAGAAGTTATGAGGCAAGTAACAAAAGAAGTTGAAAAACAAGAGGAAAGTATAAAGAAAGAGGTACTCACATTTTCGAATGATGTGAATCATTATGCCAAGAATCAGATGGCAATGAGTTTTACAGATTTATATAAAGCAAGTGTGCCAATTATTTTAATTTGTGCTTTCGTAAGTTTGTTGTTTTGGGAAGGAAGAGCTTTGAGTAAAAAGAGAAGGGGAAGGATAGTAGAAGAAGTGTAAAGGGAAACAGGCTGCTATTAGCCTGTTTTTTCATTGTTTTCTCCTTGCATATTGTGAATAGTAGTATTTTTAATATAGCATGGGATAAGTCGAGTATGATTAGAAAGTTTTTTAGAATGAAAGGGATGAATGGAAAATGCCATTGAATATGTAACGTTATACATAGTACATTAACAAGAGGGATTAATTTTAAAAGGAGGATGGGGAATTGCTAGATAAGGCAGGGGCTTTAATAGATAATCATGTGTACACAGAAGAAGAGCAACAAAAACTATACAAACGAACGTTAATAATCGTCAGCATTTCACAAATGTTTGGCGGTGCAGGACTAGCTGCTGGTATTACAGTGGGAGCACTTCTTGCGCAGCAAATGCTTGGAACAGATGCATTTGCAGGATTACCAACTGCTATGTTTACATTGGGATCAGCATTAGCAGCTTTCATAGTAGGGAAGCTTTCGCAACGATATGGACGCCGGATAGGTCTTGCAACAGGGTTTATAGTAGGTGGATTTGGAGCAATTGGTGTTGTAATGGCAGCTTTAACGAATAGCATTATTCTTTTACTTATTTCTTTACTCATATATGGTGCCGGTACAGCCACGAATCTACAAGCTCGTTATGCAGGTACAGATTTAGCAGATAAGAAGCAGAGAGCAACGGCTGTTAGTATTACGATGGTAATGACGACTTTCGGTGCAGTTGCAGGACCAAATTTAGTAGGAGTAATGGGTAGTTTTGCGCATTCAATTGGAGTTCCTAAACTTGCAGGTCCGTTCATACTATCGGCAGCAGCATTTATACTGGCGGGTCTAGTTCTTTTTGTTATGCTTCGTCCAGATCCGTTAATTATTGCTAATATAATAGAAAGATATAAACAGGAACATACATATAAAGGACAACCAATAACAGACGAAGCGAAAGAAAATAAACAAGGTATTACAGTTGGAGCAATCGTAATGATACTTACGCAAATCGTGATGGTTGCGATTATGACGATGACGCCAGTTCATATGGGACACCACGGTCACGGTTTAAGTGCAGTAGGACTTGTGATAGGTTTTCATGTAGGTGCAATGTATCTTCCATCTCTCGTTACAGGAATGTTAATTGATAAAATTGGCCGAACTACAATGAGCATAGCTGGTGGAGTGATTTTACTTGCAGCGGGTGTCATAGCTGCGATAGCGCCAAGTGATTCTTTATTACTATTAATCGTTGCTTTGTCTTTACTTGGGCTAGGATGGAACCTCGGATTGATTAGTGGTACAGCACAAATCGTTGATTCCACAACACCGTCTACACGTGCTAAAACACAAGGGAAAATAGATGTTTTTATTGCGCTAGCTGGAGCTTCTGGTGGAGCGATGTCAGGTATGGTAGTAGCGAATTCAAGTTATGCGGCATTGTCATTGGCTGGAGGCGTGTTAGCGTTATTACTTATTCCTGTTGTGATATGGTCTCGAAAAGGGGCAAGAAATTAAATGAAAAAGAGGTTCTAGTTACTGACTAGAGCCTCTTTTTATACACTTAAATTAAATTCCACTCTACAATAAGCCCTAAATGTGTAAGACCACCACCGAATCCGTATAGTAAAAGTGTGTCTCCATTATTTAACTTCCATTCTTTTATAGCTAAATCTAGAGCGAGTGGAATGGTGACTGAAGAGGTATTCCCCATATATTCCACGCTCGTTAATGTTTTTTGTATTGGAATTTGAGATTTTTCGCAAATAGATTCAATCATTCGTAAGTTAGCGCTGTGGGGTATGAACCAGTCTATATCATCCCCTTGCATATTTGCGTTATGTAATAAATTTTTTATGCCTTTTGGCACTGTTCGTGTTGCCCATTTATATACTTCTCTTCCATTTTGAACGATTTTTTCATTTGTTTGCAGTGGTGTTCCATTCATAGTAGTAGATAAGTTTGTTCTATATAGATAAATGCCGCCATCACCATTTGTTCCCATGTGAGCAGCGATAAAGCTTGGGGTGTTTTCATCTCTTTCTAATAAAATAGCTCCAGCACCATCACCGAATAAAATACAGGTCGTTCTATCGGTATAATCAGTAACTTTAGATAATGTCTCTGTCGCTACGACAAGTACTTTTTCATGTGATCCAGAAGTGATTAAGCTATTACCGACGTGTAGTCCATATGTAAAACCAGCACAAGTTGCATTTAAATCAAAAGCTAGTGTATGAGGTATGTTGAAGTATTGTTGTATTTGGCAAGCAACACTAGGGAAAACGTAATCAGCAGTAGTAGTAGCGACAATGATACAGTCGACATCTTCTAAGTTTTTCTTATATGTTGTACATAAATTTTCAATTGCTTTAATGGCTAAGTTTGAGGAATATTCTTCTTCGCTAGCGATTCTTCTTTCCTTCATTCCTGTTCTTTGTACAATCCATTCATCATTCGTATGGACCATCTTTTCTAAATCGTTATTAGACAATATTTGATCTGGAACATAAGTACCAATTGCAGTAATACGAGATTTAGAATGCATAGGAACATCTCCTAATTTTTATTTTTATAACCTGATACTAATATCAAGTTATAAAAATGTCAATATAGATTTTTGTTGTATTAAAACGATAATACTTAACTTACTATGAAGGAATTTGGCGAGTGCTGTAAAAATAATATACGAGAAGTTTCTAAAATTGATAATTTCTTTTGTTATTTTTATTGTGAGAAAAACTCGCAAAAAATGACGATTTTCTTTAGTGTGATATAGGTTGTTAAACCTTGTGAAAGCGAATTACTTATGCTACACTTTATGTAACTTAAAATGAACGGAGGGGCTTCCTTTGATCTTAATCAGATTACGTCTCAATACTTTGTGCCAATAATTGAATAGCGCTCAAAGGCTCTGTCTGTGTACAGAGTGAACGGGATTGGTCTGCCTATTTTAAAGGAACCCTTTATTAAGCTTATATGTGACAAAGAGGGAGGGACGAATACGCCCTCTTTTTGTTTTGCCTTTATAAATAGAATGGGATTGTATAGGTGAACGCTTATTGTGGATACGTATATGATCTTGGGACTTTTTGACTATAAAATAGGATGAAAGCATAGCTTTCTTCTATTTCTTTGGTGAACCCTTATCCGTTTACGAAAACACAGGCAGCGACCTGTGTTTTTTATTTTACGTAATCGAAATGGAGGAATAAATATATGGAAGAAGTATTACAAAGAGCAGTTTTAGTTGGAGTAAATGTAGGTAATGAAGATGATTTTGCATATTCGATGGAAGAGTTAACAAATCTTGCGGAAGCCTGTGATGTAGAGGTAATTGGGCAAGTAACGCAAAATTTACAACGAGTAAATCCATCGCATTATATCGGAAAAGGAAAGATTGAAGAAGTAGCAGCGTATGTACAAGAAATAGATGCGAATATGGTCATCTTTAATGATGAATTATCTCCTTCACAAATTCGAAATTTAGAAGAGGATTTAGATTGTAAGGTAATTGATCGTACCATTTTAATTTTAGATATTTTTGCGCAACGTGCGAAAACGAAAGAAGCACAGCTACAAGTAGAAGTAGCACACCTTCAGTACATGATGCCTCGTTTAATCGGTCTTCGTGAATCGTTAGGGAGACAGAGTGGCGGCGTTGGTACGAAAAATAAAGGTGTCGGTGAGAAGAAGTTAGAGTTAGACCGTCGTAAAATTGAAGAACAAATTTCAGTTTTGAATAAAGATTTAGAAGCGCTCGTTGCCCAGCGTCAAACGCAGCGAAAGCAACGTAAGAAAAATGAAATACCTGTTGTAGCATTAGTAGGTTATACGAATGCAGGAAAGTCAACGACGATGAATGCAATGCTTGAAATTTATAATGGTACAGAAGAAAAACAAGTATTTGAAAAAGATATGTTATTCGCGACGTTAGAAACATCTGTACGAAATATTGATTTGCCAGATAATAAATCATTTTTATTAACAGATACAGTTGGATTTGTAAGTAAATTACCACATCATCTTGTGAAGGCGTTCCGTTCAACGTTAGAAGAAGTAGCGGAAGCAGACCTACTTATTCACGTCGTAGATTACGCAAATCCAAATTATGAACAATTAATTGATATTACAAATGAAACGTTAAAGAAAATTGGAGTAGAAAATATTCCAACGATCTATGCTTATAATAAATCAGATATGGTGGATGTTGAAATTCCGAAAGTACAAGAAGACCGCGTGTATTTATCAGCGAAGAAACATGTTGGAATTGAAGAACTTGTAGAAATGATTCGCTCACACATCTATAAAGAATATACGAAGTGTGAAATGTTAATTCCATATGATCAAGGACAGGTAGTTTCGTATTTCAATAATCATGCACACGTTTTATCTACGAGTTACGAAAACGAGGGTACCAAATTAGAAATAGAATGTAAGACGAGTGATTACGAGAAGTATAAGCATTTTGCAATTTAATGTAAGAGGCAACCCAGTATGTGATTGGGTTGTCTTTTTTTTTGTACTGTTTTACCGCTGAAAGTTACAAGGATGCAAGCCAATGACGGGAGTTAAGTTATATTTCTGGAAAAAGAAATGAAAGCAGTATAGAATAGAAATGTTTCAAAAGTCAGAATTTATTACACCTACTGTAATAAATATATATTTTGTACAGAAAGGGGAGATTCATATATGCAGGCAGTTTCACACAAAAAAACTGTAGAAACACCGACAATATATCGAATTTTATTTGCGATTAGCTTTGGGCATTTTTTAAATGATTCGATGCAAGCAGTTGTGCCGGCGTTGTTTCCTATTTTGGAAAAAACGATGAATTTATCCTATATGCAAGTAGGGTGGATTGCGTTTGCATTAAATATGACGTCATCGATTATGCAACCGGTGTTTGGTATGTATTCAGATAAGAAGCCGTCACCATTTTTATTACCACTCGGCATGTTTTCAAGTATGCTTGGAATGATTGGACTCGCGTTTGCACCAAACTTTATTATTGTTATTATTTCTGTTTTATTTATTGGTTTAGGTTCCGCGGTCTTTCATCCAGAAGGCGCTCGTGTTGCGTATATGGCGGCAGGTGCAAAACGAGGGTTAGCGCAAGCAATTTATCAAGTTGGGGGAAACACGGGGAATTCTTTAGCTCCTATTTTTACAGCGCTAATTTTCGTTCCACTCGGTCAAATTGGTTCATTAGGTTTTACAGCATTTGCAGCAGTAGGAATTGTATTATTAATTTTCGTATCGAATTGGTACAAAAATGAATTAGCAACCGGTGCTGTAAGAAGGAAGAAGAGGGCTGCACTTGAGGCGGAAAATGCAATTGTAAGCACACACATTAAATTCGTTATTATACTTCTTGTTTTTCTTACTTTTGTACGCTCTTGGTACGGTGCTGGTATCGGGAATTTCTATCAATTTTACTTAATAGAGCATTACGGTTTATCTATAAAAAATGCCCAGTATTTCGTATTCGCATTTATGATTGCTGGTGTGTTAGGAACTTTCTTCGGAGGACCGTTAGCAGATCGATTTGGTAAGAAAAATATCATCGTATTTTCAATGTTAGGTTCAGCGCCACTTGCACTGTTATTACCACATGTCTCACTTGTGTGGGTCGTACCGTTATTTTTATGTATTGGTTTTATTAGTTCAAGTAGTTTTAGTGTAATTGTTGTATATGCACAAGAGCTTGTACCTGGAAAAGTGGGAATGGTGTCAGGATTAATCGTAGGTCTTGCGTTTGGACTTGGAGCATTAGGTGCAGTAGTTTTTGGGAAATTAGCAGATATATATAGCCTGCAATTTATTATGCTATTATGTAGTTGTCTACCATTAATTGGACTCACTTCATGGTTACTGCCAAGTGATAAGAAAACGATAGAATAGGGGATGCGCTATGAAATTGTGTGAAAACGTTACGGAATTAATAGGAGATACACCTGTCGTCCGATTATCTAAATTTATTCCGGAAGACGCAGCAGATGTGTATGTGAAACTAGAAATGTTTAATCCATCGCGCAGTGTGAAAGACCGTGCTGCTTATAATTTACTTCACGTTGCAGAAGAAAATGGTCTCATCAAACCAGGAGATACAATTATTGAACCGACAAGCGGGAATACAGGGATTGGTTTAGCGATGAATGCAGCAGCTAAAGGGTATAAAGCGATTTTAATTATGCCAGACAATATGTCAAAAGAGCGTATTAATTTATTGAAAGCATACGGAGCAGAAGTAGTTTTAACACCAGCAGAACAAAGAATGCCAGGAGCAATTGCGAAGGCGTTAGAACTGCAAAAACAAATACCGAATAGTTTTATCCCGCAACAATTTGAAAATCCAGCTAATCCGAATATTCACCGTTATACGACTGGGCTTGAAATTTACGAACAAATGGATGGAGAGCTGGACGCTTTTGTTGCAACGGCAGGAACAGGCGGAACGATTACAGGGACTGGTGAAACGTTAAAGGAGAAATTACCAAACTTATATATTGCAGTAGTGGAACCGAAAGGATCTCCCGTTTTATCAGGTGGTGTACCAGGTCCTCATAAACTAGTAGGAACAAGCCCAGGGTTTATCCCGAAAAACTTAAATACAGAAGTGTATAACGAAATTATTCAAATTGCAGACGAAGAGGCTTTAACGACAATGAGAAACTTAGCTAGACAAGAGGGATTATTAGTTGGGCCGTCTTCTGGAGCATCTGTTTACGCTGCAATCATGATAGCGAAACGTCTAGGCGTTGGTAAAAAAGTTTTATGTATTGCGCCTGATACAGGTGAACGTTATTTGAGCATGGGGTTATTTGAATAAAAAGGATAGAAACACCTTAATAGTGAATAGCTGCTATTAAGGTGTTTGTTTTATGGAATGAAGAGGGGGAGAAGAACAATGAAACTATTAAAACCAATACATGAATATAGTGAGCATATTACGGCGTATAGACAAGCGTTTTTACACTCAGGGGAACAACCACATGGAAGTAGTTCTTTACAAAACTTTGATTCTCTTGATGAATGGTTTGAAAAAGTGAGTAAACAAGAACTAGGAGAAAATTTACTAGCTAATCGAGTGCCATCTAGTCAGTTTTTAAGTTTTGAAAAAGGAGAACTTATAGGTTTTGTGAATATTAGACATAGATTAAATCCAGAATTATTACGGGAAAGCGGTCATATTGGATATAGTGTCCATCCAAATAAACGTCGCCACGGTTACGCTACGAAACAACTACAACTTGCATTAGCTGAAGCGCAAAAGTTAGGATTGCAGAAAGTATTAATAACTTGCGATAAATCCAATATCGGTTCTGCTAAAACGATTCAAAAGGTTGGCGGTGTGTTAGAAAATGAAGTAGTTTCTTCTCGTACTGATGAAGTTATTCAGCGCTATTGGATAGAAATATGATTAAGTAGGAATTTGACAAGGTAATGCAAGCTGTAATATTGAAATAGATAAATGAAATATAGGGGATTACTGCAATTTTAGGGGGAAATGAAATGGGATTAAAAGAGAAAGCGATAGAGATGTCAGAGATTTATAGGAAAAATCCGAAAGTAGAAGCCATTATTTTAGCGGGTTCAGTAGCTAGAAAGCTTGAAGATGAACATTCAGATATAGAATTACATATTTTATGGTCAACACCGCCGGAAGATGAGGATCGTAGGGCCCCTATTTATCATATTGATGGGAAAATATTATCGTATCATCCGTATGAGGAAGAGGAATGGTCGGAAACGTATTTAACGAAAGAGGGAATTAAATTAGAGATTAGTAACTTTTTAACAGAGACAGTAGAGAAAGTAATTTCGGATGTGGTGGATCAATATGATATAAATTATGAAAAACAATGTATTGTATCATCCATTCATGATGGTGTTAGTTTGTATGGAGAAGGGAAAGTGAATGAATTAAAAGAAAAAGTAGCGGCATATCCAGATGAACTAGTAAAACGGATGATTTCAGAAAATCTATGGTTAAGTAATCGTTGGCACAATCGAAAGGCGCTTTTAAAACGGAAAGATTGGCTTATGCTTTATGACGTTATTTGCGAAGTACAAAGGAACGTATTCGGTGTTTTATTTGGTTTGAATAAAATGTACGTACATCATCCAGCGTTTAAATGGATGCCTAATAATGTGGAACGAATGACTATTAAACCTGAAAAATTATATGAACGTATGGCGGACACATTAATAGGGAATCCAGAAAAAAGTGTGCAGGAGTTAGAGTTGCTAATAGAAGAAGTGTTGCAACAAGTTCATACATACGCGCCAGGAGTAAATGTGGATGAGCAAGAAAAATCTATTTTTTATTTTGTGAAATAGAAAATAGTAATAAGGGGGAAGTTATGGGTTTTTTTAATAGGTTTTTTAAAAAAGTTGAAAAAGTAAATGAGCAAGAAGCTACTCTTCATGAATTAAGTGAAGAATTGTATGTTGAATCACCGGTAGAGGAAGCGACTAGTTACTGGGTATCAATGGCACAAAATATAATTGTTAATGCTGTAAAAGCGGCTGACAATGATGTGGAACGTGCCTTCGTGTTATTGAATTTGAAGAAAGGTGAGGCTTCATTTGATATTTTTTATCAAATAAATGGGCAATTGTATTTCTGGGATCAGCTAGAAAATGAGACGATAAGAAATAGAATTCAGAACGAGTTGTTACCGCAAGCTCCAGAAGTTTCAAATGCAGTAAATGAGCAATTTCGTGGAGCTGATCACCCTATAATTTCGTTCGCACAATTGCAGTTTGAATGGGAAACGAAAGCCTGGTTCTCACATATAATTTGGGAAGATAGCCTTGCTGCTCAATTGCCCAAAACTCAAATTCTAAATGAATGGTTTCGTGTAATTAAAGAAGAAACAAAAAATAGACCACTGGATAGTGATGCGAAATTTTCTTGGTATCCATCAAACTCTTAAAAAATGAATACAGAGAGACAGGTTATGTTTCTAGATGATTTGTATTATTGAATAAGTATCAATAATACGTAATTCTTTTTCTATTGCCTGTTAGAATTCGTTATGTACTAAGCTACTTGTTTTCTAAACTAAAACTTATATTTCGAATTTTTAAATAGATTGTAATACATAAAAATTCGAAATATAAGTTGACACTATTTTTAATGTGTGATAAAAATGATAGTAATCAATTCGGAAAATAATATTTGGGCAATGAAAGGGTATAGTAGTGAATATCTCCCTATTTCAGAGAGCTGATGGTTGGTGTGAATCAGTATATAGATTATTCATGAAGTTCGTCCTGGAGCATCTTTCATAAATCTCATATTTTGAGGAAATGAAAGACGGTAGTTTATACCGTTATCAAATAAAGTGGTGAAGATTTTTTCACAACTAGGGTGGTACCGCGATATTTATCGTCCCTACGTATTTACGTAGGGACGTTTTTTATTTAGGTCCTAACTTTGGTGTGGCTTCATAACTAGGGTGGTACCGCGATATTTTATCGTCCCTACGTTTTTGCGTAGGGGCGTTTTTATTTAGGTGGTTTCTTAGTGTTCTTCACAACTAGGGTGGTACCGCGATATTTTTGTCGTCCCTACGTATTTACGTAGGGGCGTTTTTTTATTATTAGGGAGGAAGTGAACGTATTAGAAAAGAGTATTGATAGAACAATATAAATACCGAATTGTAACAAAGAAAAAGAGATAGAGAGGAGATTAACAAATGAATTCACAGCAATGGACATCGAAATTAGGTTTCGTATTAGCTGCAGCAGGTTCGGCAATTGGTCTTGGGGCGATTTGGAAATTCCCATATATGGCCGGCATTGGAGGAGGCGGCGCGTTCTTCCTAATTTTCATCGGTTTCACATTATTAATTGGTTTACCACTATTATTAGCTGAATTCGTTATCGGAAGAAGTACACAAAAAGAGGCCGTTGATGCATATAGAGAAATCGCACCAAAAACATTATGGCCATGGTTAGGGAAATTAGGAATTGTAACTTGTTTCATACTACTTTCTTTCTACAGTGTTGTAGGAGGCTGGATTTTATTATACTTATGGAATGCAATTACAGGTAGACTATGGGAAGGAAATGGGGCATACGAAGCTACGTTTGGTGAAATCATTTCCAATCCATATTTAGCAGTTGGGTCACAGCTATTATTCATCCTAATTACTATTTTCATCGTAAGTAAAGGTGTACAAAATGGTGTTGAAAAAGTAAATAAATATTTCATGCCAGCATTATTCGTTTTATTCTTTGTTTTAATCGTTCGTGCACTTACGTTAGATGGTGCTGGAGAAGGAGTTCGTTTCTTCTTACAACCTGACTTCTCACATGTAACATCAGAAGTTATATTATACGCAATGGGGCAATCGTTCTTCTCATTATCTGTCGGGGTAGCCGTTATGGTAACGTATAGCTCATACTTACCGAAAGAAGAAAGCTTACCACGTTCAGCATTTTCTATCGTAGCCTTAACTCTTGTTATTACATTACTTGCAGGACTTGCAATTTTCCCAGTAGTGTTCGCATTTGGAATGGAACCATCTCAAGGACCTGGGCTATTATTTATCGTACTGCCAGCTATTTTCAGTAAAATGGCATTCGGAAAATTATTCTTCATCGTTTTCTTATTACTATTCTTCTTTGCTACTATTACATCAGCAATTTCGATGTTAGAAATTAGTGTTGCATCGTTAACATCAAAAGGTAAAGGGAAACGTGAAAAAATGGCCTTAATCGTAGGGTTATTAATCTTCGTTGTTGGGGTACCATCAGCATTATCATTCGGTATATTAAGTGATCTGAAGATTTTCGGGAAGACAGTCTTTGATTTAGCGGACTATGCAGTAAGTAACGTATTAATGCCACTTGGTGTATTATTAGTTTCTATCTTTGTTCCTTTAAAAATGAAGAAAGATGTATTAATGAAAGAGCTAGGTGTAAGTAAAAATAAAGGATACAAAGTATTTGTGTTATGGTTATTCTTACTTCGCTTTATCGCACCAATTGCGATTATTATCGTATTCTTAAATGTACTTGGCATTATATAAATAGAAAGGTAGCGTATCATACAAAGATACGCTACCTTTTTATTTTGCTCTTTTTTGCAGTTCGTTTACCGTTACGAACTGATATCCCTTCTTAGATAAAGAATCTAAAATACCTTCAATCGTTTGTAAATTTTCATTAGACTCATCATACATAGAGTGCAGTAAAATGATAGAACCTGGTTTTACATTTTTATTAACGTATTTAATTTTATCAGCCGCAGATTTATAAAAAGTATCGGGCTCAAGATCCCATGTGATTGTTTCGATATTGTTTTTATTTAAATAATATGGCAGCCCTATTAACTTCTTACCGTTAGGGGGCCTAAAATCAATTTCGCCTGTAAATCCTGTTTGGCGGATTAATGAATTCGTTTTTTCTATTTCACCTTTAATAAAAGAAGGTGTTTTGAAAACCATTCTATTATGAGAATATGTATGGTTTCCAAGTTGGTGCCCAGATTGCGCGATAGCTTCTCCTAACGATAAATTTTTCTCTAATTCATTTCCAATTAAAAAGAAAGTAGCTTTAGCGTTGTATTTATCTAGTAGCGGTAATATTTGTTTTACATTGTTAGTAGGGCCATCATCAAAAGTTAAAGCGATCACTTTTTCATTTGTTTCTACACATTGTGTTAAATTTCCAAATAATTGAAAGCTTCTTGCGTTCATCAATTTGTATGTTCCGAATAATGCCGTGATAATAAAAAATAGTGTAACGATCGTAATGATAATTTTTTTCTTCATAATGTAACCTCACAATGATTTTTGATTCAATTAAAAAGTATTATATCAAACTAAGTAATTTCGTGCTTTAAGAAGGGCGTGGATGCAAGGAGAAGGAATTTATCATATAATAAAATACAAAAGGTATATTAGGAGGTGTTTATATGGCGATTATAATTCAATTGCCAGACACTGCAACGTCTCATGCAAAGCCAAGTATGGAAATGGCGATACTTTGCGTGAGGTAGACAAGTAATATACAATCGCCTATATGAGCTCGTATCATTTTTTATATTTGGCTTTGCACCTTATTGAAATGAACCATAAAAAATAAGGGGCGAGCAGAAATGAAATACGTAAAAGCTAATGCTGTTTTACCGGAGAGTTTAATTACTGAAATTCAAAAGTATATACAAGGTGAAACAATTTACATTCCGAAACAAGAAACGAAACATTATAAATGGGGTACACGATCTGGCGGAAGAAAACAATTAGATGAAAGAAATAAAGCAATTAAAGAAGCGTTTAAAAGTGGGATTGCTATTCATCAACTTGCAGAAGAATATTTTCTTTCTGGGGAAACGATTAAAAAGATTGTGTATTCTAAATAAGAGGAAAAGAGTCTGATTCATATATTACTTTGAATCAGACTCTTTTTGTTTTATATGTATTGGATATATGAAGTGTGAACGGGCATGATAATAGAAAAAATGTGCCGTTTTTTTATTAAATGCTATACAGAACATTTGAAGAGTAGAAAGGTGAACATATATGAATCATATTGGACAAATAACGATAGAGCTTTTAATTGGTTTTTTTGTTCTATTAATTGCTACAAAAATATTAGGGAAAACACAAATATCTCAGCTAACGCCCTTTGATTTTATTTCTGCAATCGTCCTAGGTGAGCTCGTTGGAAATTCAATATATGATCCTAAAATTAAAGTATGGTCTATTTTATATTCAGTATTTGTTTGGGTAATTTTAATTTATACTATTGAAGTGATAACACAAAAAGTAAGAGGGACAAGAAGGTTTTTTGAAGGATATCCTTCAATTATTATTCGTAATGGAAAGATTGATCGTGAACAATTAAGCGTAAATCATTTGGATATAAACCAATTACAACAAATGCTTAGGCAACAAAAAGATATATTTTCAATCCGAGAAGTTGAATATATGATATTGGAACCTAACGGAAACATAAGCGTTTTGAAAAAAAGTAAATACGAATCTCCTACTGTAAATGATTTAAGTTTAAAACATAAGCCTGTATACTTACCAATTTCATTAATTAGTGATGGAAAAGTAGTTAAGGATAATTTGAGGGAAGCGGGATTTGATGAAGGGTGGCTTTATAAACAAATAAAGCAAAAAGGAATTACTAAATTTGAAGACGTATTATATGCGGAATGGAAAACGGATGATGGCTTCTTTTGTCAGGAAATGCAGCGGTAGAGAATAAGTGATATATGTAATGTTTGTTTCTAAGTTATCTTTTACATATCAAAAAACGTAATCATTGTATACAATAAAACTAGATCAACAATTTGTATGGAGTGATAAAGATGGAAGCGTTTATTAGAAGTGATCAATATAATTTTATAAAATCACAAGCTTATATTTTAGCAAACGGGCATGCAACGGCAAATGATAGAGGTGTAATTCAAGCGTTAAAATCGCTTGCGATTGAAAAGATAATACATGTATTTGAGAATTTAACGGATGAACAGAAAGAGTTAATTGATACGGTATTAACAGTTCAAAATAGAGAAGATGCAGAATCATTTTTAATGAAAATAAATCCGTATGTAATTCCGTTTCAAGAAGTTACAGCACAAACATTAAAAAAGTTATTTCCTAAGGCGAAAAAGTTAAAACTTCCTGATATGGAAGAAATAGATATGAAAGAAATATCTTATTTAAGCTGGATTGATAAGGGATCAAGCAGGAAATTTATTATAGCGAAAAATGATAAAAATAAATTTGTTGGTCTGCAAGGAACGTTCCAAAGTTTAAATAAAAAAAGCATTTGTTCATTATGTCATGGGCATGAAGAAGTAGGAATGTTTTTAGTTGAAATTAAAGGCGATGTACCAGGAACTTTCGTTAAAAAGGGAAACTACATTTGCAAAGATGGTGTAGCTTGCAATCAGAATATGAAATCGCTAGATAAATTGAACGATTTTATTGACCGCTTGAAGAAATAACGAGAAAACCTCTAGTATTTAAACTGGAGGTTTTTATTTTTTGAAGAAGTAAAATAAGCTTTCTTTGTAAATGTAGATTTATAATGAAATTTGATAAAAATATCTATTATGATACAGTTGCTTATATGCAAGGAGGTAAAACATGGATTACCTTTTATCGAAAGAAAAAGTGAAGCGATGGCCCAAAGATATGATAGCGGCGGGGCGTTGTCATACTGTTGGCCTTAAATCGGATGGCACGGTAGTCGCGGTAGGTAATAATGAATTTGGCCAATGCGATGTAGGTAGCTGGCGCGACATTCGGTTGCCTGGCAAATAGTCAATTTACAATAAATGATTAGTAATATTATTCTATTTTAGGAGTAATTATGGAATAGGATATGTAGAAAATAATTAAACTTAAATCTACTGAATAAGAATCTCTTTTGAAAAGGGATTCTTATTATTTTTCATAAAATGAGGGCCTAAATGGAATTTTTGAACAAACTATATTTCAAAATTACAGTAGAAGATATAAATAAAGTATAGAGGAGATAAAGGAATGCTTAAAAGGTTTTTACTTTCTTTACCGGATGTTTTACTTATATGTATCGTTCTTTACATAACGTACACAAATTCTTTTAGCTTTGGACAAATGTTAGTAATTTCAATTGCAATCGGAATCATTGGTGGTCTTGTTATAAGGATTGGTAAGGATGTATTTATGTATATAAGGTGGACAATGAAACAGAGGAAATCTTGAATACGTTGTATTGCTATTAGGAGGAGATGAAATGACTAAGAAAAAGAGTAGAGTGAAAAATGAAGTAGCGCTTTGGGCATTAACAGCGGTTGTTCTCATCATTGTATGGTACTTTTATCAAAAATAAAAACGCATCGTATTAAAAAAGCACGATGCGTTTTTATTATTTTTTTTGCCAATTTTCTTTAATAAAGTCTTCACGACCAGATTCCTTTTGCTCAGTAGCATATTTCTCTGGATTCTTTTTATAGAAATGTTGGTGGTATTCCTCTGCTGCGTAAAAAGGTGCAGCAGGACGAATTTCAGTCACGATTGGATCTTTAAACATACCGCTTTCTGTAAGAGCTTGTTTTGATTTTTCAGCAAGCCCTTTTTGTGTTTCGTTATGATAAAAAATAGCGGTACGATAAGATGGACCACGGTCAAAAAATTGTCCGCCATCATCAGTTGGATCGATTTGTGGCCAATATAAGTCTAGTAATTTCTGATAAGGAAAAATAGAAGGATCGAATGTAATTTGAACAACTTCTAAATGTCCAGATGTTCCAGCTTTTACTTGTTCATATGTTGGGTTTTCTACATGACCTCCTGCATAGCCAGAAAGTACTTTATGAATACCAGGAAGTTCATCAAATGGTTTTACCATGCACCAAAAGCAACCGCCTGCGAAGGTTGCGAGTTCGTATGTTTTTTCGGACATTGCTGTAATCCTCCTAAATGTATATGTTTTATATAGTATTATATAAATTGTTTTATTGCGCAATAAAAAAGATTTGAAAATATATGTTTTTTATAAACAAGATCCTCCGCTCACATCAATTAATTGTCCAGTTACCCAGCGGCTGTCTGGAGAAGCAAGGAATGCAGCAGTATCGGCAATGTCTTCTACTTCACCTAAGCGATTGAAAGCGGAAATAGTAGTAGCGTACTGCTTCATCATCGGGTCGCTCAAGAGTTCTGCATTCATATCTGTTTTAATAAATCCTGGAAGTATTGCATTCACCGTTATTCCTCGTGCTCCAAGCTGTTTTGCTAGCGTAAAAGTCATTGTATTAATAGCGCCTTTCGTCATGCTATATGCAACAAAATCAGGTAAAGAAATGCGGGTGGCAGCGGATGAAATATTAATAATTCGGCTATTGTCACGTAAACGTGGCAGTGCTTGTTGAATGATAAAGAATGGTGCTTTTGCATTTACTGAAAACATTCTATCAAAAAATTGTTCAGTCGTTTCTTCAATAAAAGCACCAGGACCAATGCCAGCATTGTTTATTAAAATATCAAATTGTGTTTCACCAGTGCGCTTTTGTAATTCAGTATCTAAAGCGTTATAAAGGTTTTCTACACCGTGTAAGGATTCTAAATTTGCGCCGATAGAAAAAGCTTGGCCACCATCTGATCGAATTTCATGAACAGTTTCTTCAGCGTCATCTTTTCGATTACCGTAATGAACAGCAACCAATGCACCGTCATTTGCTAAACGTTTAGCGATCGCTCGTCCAATTCCTCGGCTTGCTCCTGTAACTAACGCTACTTTCCCTTTTAACATAGTTTCCTCATCTCCTCATAAACTTTATAAGTTTTTCTTTATGTAGTAATGCAAACATACTTAAGTAATATATGAGTGTATGTAAGTAATGCATTCCAATTTTGATTTGAGAAAAAATAAATAGAATGAATTTTGATTTTTTTGAGAAAACATGTTGACAACGAAAAGAACAACGTCCTATAATACGTGTAACAAATAAAAGTTAATTAAGAATTTTCTAACTTTATATGTTGTATATGCAAAGAAGAGGAAAGTAGATGATTATGATCGTTTCAGAGAGCTACTCCAAGGCTGTGAGGGTAGTAACAATCAAATCATTGAAGATCACCTCGGAGCATCGCTTGCGAAAGGGAAACTGAGTAGAGGGCGGCGGCATCGTCTCCGGTAAAAGGACGGAGGTCTGATTGGACCTACAAAGCTTATATTTCGTGAGAAGTATAAGGAAGCTGAGTGGTAACGCGAAACTCTCGCCTCAGCAATCAAAGCTACTAAATTGTAGTAGTTGATTGCTGAGGCGAGAGTTTTTATTTTTAAAAATAGAAGAAGAGAATGCGTAGAAGAGGAGAGTAAATGATAAAGATTGTTTCAGAGAGCTGCCCCGAGGCTGTGAGGGTGGTAACAATTCACTCATTGAAAATCACCTTGGAGCACTACTTTTGAAAACTAGTAAAAAGTAGCGGGGTTGTTCCCGATAGAAAAACAAAAGTCTAATTGGACTTGCAGAGCTTATATTTCGTGAGAAGTATAAGGAAGCTGAGTGGTACCACGATTCCCTCGTCTCAGCAATGGATTGCTACAAGTATGTAAGTAATCGATTGTTGAGACGAGTATATTTTTAAGGTTTATATACTGAATATTCTGTTAAAATTACTCATCTCAGCAATCGATGTAGAAATAGATTGCAAAAATAGAGAAAAAAGAGGAGCGATGTGAGATGGGAAACCAGTACATTTACATGAATGGGGAATTTGTAGAAAAAGAAAAGGCAGTTGTTTCAGTGTATGATCACGGTTTTTTATACGGAGACGGTGTATTTGAAGGGATTCGTAGTTACGGAGGAAATGTATTTTGTTTAAAAGAACATGTGAAACGATTGTATGAATCAGCGAAATCTATTTTACTAACAATTCCAATGACGGTAGAAGAAATGGAAGAAGCAGTTTTACATACACTCCAAAAAAATGAATACGCTGATGCTTATATTCGCTTAATTGTCTCAAGAGGAAAAGGTGACTTAGGACTCGATCCGAGAAGTTGTGTGAAGCCGAGCGTAATTATCATTGCAGAACAATTAAAGTTATTCCCACAAGAATTTTATGATAATGGGCTAAGCGTTGTATCTGTTGCATCAAGACGTAATACGCCAGACGCGTTAGATCCACGTATTAAGTCAATGAATTATTTAAATAACGTACTTGTAAAAATTGAGGCGGCACAAGCAGGAGTGTTAGAGGCTCTTATGTTAAATCAACAAGGATATGTTTGTGAAGGTTCTGGCGATAATGTTTTCGTTGTGAAAGATGGAAAAGTATTAACCCCGCCATCCTATTTAGGGGCATTAGAAGGTATTACGAGAAATAGTGTTATCGAGCTATGTGAACGACTGAGTATTCCGTGTGAGGAAAGACCATTCACTCGCCATGACGTATATGTAGCGGATGAAGTATTTTTAACAGGAACAGCAGCGGAGTTAATTCCAGTTGTAAAAGTTGATTCGAGAGAAATTGGAGATGGGAAACCAGGAAGTGTAACGAAACAATTGACCGAAGAATTTAAAAAATTAACGAGAGAAAGAGGAGTACGTGTTCCCGGGCTGACGGAAAGCTTAGCATAAATAAGGAGAGGAGTTAATTGAAATGAAGCAGCAGTATACAGCGTATGAGAAGTTACAGTGTGAAGAAATGACAGGCGCTGGGCACGTGATTCAAGGTTTGAAGAAATTGGGTGTAACGACCGTTTTCGGCTATCCAGGCGGAGCGATTTTACCAGTATACGATGCGTTATACGAAAGTGGTTTGAAACATGTTTTAACTCGTCATGAACAAGCTGCCATTCATGCGGCTGAAGGATATGCGAGAGCTTCTGGGAAGGTCGGGGTAGTCTTTGCTACCTCTGGCCCAGGGGCGACAAATTTAGTTACGGGCTTAGCAGACGCTTATATGGATTCGATTCCTTTAGTTGTCATTACCGGCCAAGTTGCAACGCCTTTAATTGGTAAAGATGGATTTCAAGAAGCGGATGTTGTCGGAATTACAGTACCTGTTACGAAGCATAATTACCAAGTTCGTGATGTAAATCATGTATCACGAATTGTGCAAGAAGCTTTTTACATCGCCAAAAGCGGACGACCGGGACCAGTATTAATCGATATTCCAAAAGATGTTCAAAATGCAAAAGTCACCAGTTTCTTTAATGAAGAAGTTGATATTCCGGGGTACAAACCAGAACTTGTACCAGACAGCATGAAACTTAGAGAGGTGGCTAAAGCAATTTCAAAATCAAAGCGTCCACTTCTTTATATTGGAGGAGGTGTCATTCATTCAGGTGGATCCGATGAACTCTTCGAATTCGCAAGGGAGAACCGTATTCCAGTCGTTTCAACTTTAATGGGACTTGGTGCATATCCACCGGGAGATCCATTGTTTCTAGGGATGCTTGGTATGCATGGGACATACGCTGCTAATATGGCGGTAACAGAATGTGATTTACTACTTGCATTAGGTGTTCGCTTCGATGATCGTGTAACAGGAAAATTAGAACTTTTTTCTCCGCACTCGAAAAAAGTACATATTGATATTGATCCTTCTGAGTTTCATAAAAATGTAACTGTAGAGCATCCGATTGTTGGTGATGTGAAAAAAGCGTTACACATGTTGTTACATATGTCTATTTATACACAAACAGATGAATGGCTTCAGAAAGTAAAGGCATGGAAAGAAGAATATCCACTTTCTTATAAGCAAAAAGAATCTGAGTTAAAACCACAGCATGTGATCAACTTAGTAAGTGAATTAACGAATGGTGAAGCGATTGTCACAACAGAAGTAGGACAGCATCAAATGTGGGCTGCTCACTTCTATAAAGCAAGAAAACCTCGGACGTTCCTTACCTCTGGAGGATTAGGAACAATGGGGTTTGGGTTCCCAGCGGCAATTGGTGCTCAGCTTGCAAAAGAAGAAGAACTCGTCGTTTGTATTGCAGGTGATGCTTCTTTTCAAATGAACATTCAAGAACTACAAACAATTGCTGAAAATAACATCCCTGTAAAAGTATTTATTATAAATAACAGATTTTTAGGGATGGTAAGGCAATGGCAAGAAATGTTTTATGAAAATCGTTTATCAGAGTCAAAAATTGGCTCACCAGATTTTGTGAAAGTGGCAGAAGCTTATGGAGTGAAGGGATTAAGGGCGACAAATTCAACAGAGGCGAAACAAGTGGTGTTAGAAGCATTTGCTCACGAAGGTCCTGTCGTAGTTGATTTTTGTGTAGAAGAAGGTGAAAACGTATTTCCGATGGTTCCGCCAAACAAAGGGAATAACGAAATGATTATGAAGAGGTGGGAAGAATGAGTCATACTTTTTCACTCGTTATTCATAACGAGCCAAGTGTCTTATTACGTATAAGTGGAATTTTTGCTCGGCGTGGCTATTATATTTCTTCTTTACATTTAAACGAAAGAGATACGAGTGGCGTTTCTGAAATGAAACTCACAGCAGTTTGTACTGAAAATGAAGCGACATTACTTGTTAGTCAGTTGAAAAAATTAATTGATGTACTGCAAGTAAATAAATTATAAGGGGTGTATGGAGTATGAAAACGTATTATGAGAAAGATGCAAATGTAGAGTTATTACAAGGGAAAACAGTTGCGGTAATTGGTTATGGATCTCAAGGGCATGCGCAGGCACAAAATTTACGTGATTCAGGTGTGGAAGTTGTAGTTGGTGTTAGACCTGGTAAATCGTATGAAGTAGCAAAAGCAGATGGATTTGAAGTAATGTCTGTTTCAGAAGCGGTTCGAACCGCACAAGTTGTACAAATGTTATTGCCAGATGAACAGCAAGCACATGTATATAAATCAGAAGTAGAAGAGAATCTCCGTGAAGGACAAATGTTACTTTTCTCACATGGATTTAACATTCACTTCGGCCAAATTAATCCGCCAAGTTACGTAGATGTAGCAATGGTTGCGCCAAAAAGTCCAGGTCATCTCGTTCGCCGTGTATATCAAGAAGGAAATGGTGTTCCGGCATTAGTCGCAGTGCATCAAGATGCGACGGGAACAGCGCTACATGTAGCATTAGCGTATGCAAAAGGTGTAGGTTGTACACGTGCGGGTGTAATTGAAACGACATTCCAAGAAGAAACCGAAACGGATTTATTCGGTGAGCAAGCTGTACTTTGCGGCGGGGTAACTGCACTTGTGAAGGCCGGGTTCGAAACGTTAACGGAAGGTGGATATCGTCCTGAAATTGCATACTTTGAATGTTTGCATGAATTAAAGCTAATTGTTGACTTAATGTACGAAGGTGGATTAACGAATATGCGCCATTCTATTTCAGATACGGCAGAATTTGGAGATTATGTAACAGGATCGAGAATTGTTACAGATGAAACGAAGAAGGAAATGAAGCGTGTTCTGACAGAAATTCAGCAAGGTGAATTTGCGAAGAAATGGATTTTAGAAAATCAAGCAGGGCGTCCGACGTATAACGCAATGAAAAAAGCAGAACAAAATCATCAATTAGAAAAAGTGGGGGCAGAGCTTCGTGAAATGATGAGTTGGATTCATGCACCGAAAGAATTAGTAAAGAAATAGAGTGAGAGAGTATAAATGAAAAATATGTAAGAGGGGATTTGACAAGATGAGAAGTGACATGATTAAAAAAGGTTTTGATAAAGCGCCGCACCGTAGTTTATTAAAAGCAACTGGTTTGAAAGATGAAGATTTTGATAAACCTTTCATAGCGATTTGTAATTCTTTTATTGAAATTATTCCAGGGCATAAACACTTGAACGAGTTTGGGAAACTTGTAAAAGAGGCAGTTCGTGCGGCGGGTATGGTACCATTTGAATTCAATACAATTGGAGTTGACGATGGTATTGCGATGGGACATATCGGTATGCGTTATTCTCTTCCGAGTCGTGAAATAATTGCAGATTCAGTAGAAACGGTTGTAAATGCACACTGGTTTGACGGCATGATTTGTATTCCAAACTGTGACAAAATTACACCAGGTATGATGATGGCTGCACTACGTATTAATATTCCGACTGTGTTTGTTTCAGGCGGCCCAATGGCAGCAGGAAAAACATCTAAAGGAGAAGTTGTTGATCTGAGTTCCGTTTTTGAAGGAGTAGGAGCTTATCAATCTGGGAAAATTTCAGAAGAAGAATTAAAAGATATTGAAGATCATGGCTGTCCATCTTGTGGCTCTTGTTCGGGTATGTTTACCGCGAACTCTATGAATTGTTTATGTGAAGTGTTAGGTTTAGCTCTTCCTGGTAACGGGAGTATTTTAGCAATTGATCCAAGACGTGAAGAGTTAATTAAACAAGCAGCAGAGAAATTGAAAATTTTAATTGAAAGAGATATTAAACCAAGAGACATTGTAACGGAAGAAGCAATTGATGATGCGTTTGCGCTTGATATGGCGATGGGCGGTTCAACAAATACAGTGTTGCATACATTGGCGCTCGCGCAAGAGGCTGGATTAGATTACGATATGAACCGTATTGATGCCGTTTCAAGACGTGTACCACATTTATGTAAAGTAAGCCCTGCTTCCAATTGGCATATGGAAGATATTGATCGTGCGGGCGGGATTAGTGCAATTTTGAAAGAGATGAGCCGGAAAGAAGGAGTACTTCATCTTGATCGAATAACTGCTACGGGGCAAACATTAAGAGAAAATATTGCTGAGGCAGAGATTAAAGATAAGGAAGTTATTCACTCTCTTGAAAACCCTCATAGTGAGGAAGGAGGATTGCGTATATTAAAAGGCAACCTTGCGAAAGATGGAGCGGTTATTAAAAGCGGTGCAACAGAGGTAAAGCGTTTTGAAGGACCTTGCGTTATTTTTAATTCACAAGATGAGGCACTTGCTGGCATTATGCTTGGGAAAGTGAAAAAAGGAGATGTAGTTGTCATTCGTTATGAAGGACCAAGAGGTGGCCCTGGTATGCCAGAAATGTTAGCACCAACATCAGCAATTGCTGGAATGGGATTAGGTGCTGAGGTTGCATTATTAACGGATGGACGTTTCTCTGGAGCTTCACGTGGAATTTCAGTAGGACATATTTCACCAGAAGCAGCAGCTGGTGGAACGATCGCACTTCTTGAACAAGGGGATATTGTATGTATTGATGTTGAAGAACGCTTGCTAGAAGTAAGAGTGAGTGATGAGGAATTAGATAAGCGTAAAAAAGAATGGAAACGACCAGAACCGAAAGTGAAAACTGGCTGGCTTGGACGTTATGCACAAATGGTAACATCGGCGAATACAGGGGCTGTTCTGAAAATCCCACATTTTGATTGAGCCAATTTAAAAAAGATAAGGATGATATATAATGGTGCAAAAGGTAAAGGAGAGAGTGAAAATTGAAGATATCTTAATGGCTCATAATTGCATGAAAGATATCGTTATTAAAACACCGTTACAACGTGATACAGTTTTATCTGAGAAATATGATTGTGACGTTTATGTAAAACGAGAAGATTTACAATTAATTCGCTCTTTCAAAATTCGTGGTGCATACAATTTGATTCAAAGTTTACCGAAAGAAAAGTTACAAAACGGTGTTGTTTGTGCAAGTGCTGGTAATCATGCGCAAGGAGTTGCTTATACATGTAATTTATTGAAGATTCCGTCGAAAATATTTATGCCCACAACAACACCGAAACAAAAAGTATCACAAGTACAATTTTTCGGTGGTGATTTCGCAGAGATTGTATTAGTTGGTGATACATTCGATAGCTCTTTCCAAGAAGCACAGTGTTATTGTGAAGAAAATAGAATGACATTTGTTCATCCGTTTGATGATCCGTATGTAGTTGCTGGTCAAGGGACAGTGGCAGTTGAAATTATGCATGATATGGAGAAACCGGTTGATTATATCTTTACGGCAATCGGCGGTGGTGGATTAGCATCAGGTGTTGGTACATATGTAAAAGGTGTTAGTCCTACTACAAAGGTTATTGGTGTAGAACCGATGGGAGCTGCCTCTATGAAAGAGGCTTTTCTTCAAAATGATAATGTCGCATTAGAGAAAATAGATAGTTTTGTTGATGGGGCAGCGGTTAAAAAGGTAGGAAAGTTAACTTTTGAAACTTGTAAAGATGTAATTGATGACATCGTTTTAGTACCAGAGGGGAAAGTTTGTACGACGATTTTAGAACTGTATAAGAAAAATGCGATTGTAGCTGAACCGGCTGGTGCACTCTCTATTGCAGCACTTGATTTATACAGTGATGAAATAAAAGGTAAAACAGTTGTATGTACGCTAAGTGGTGGAAATAATGACATTGATAGAATGCAAGAAATGAAAGAACGATCTCTCATTTATGAAGGGTTAAAGCATTATTTCATCATTGAATTCCCACAGCGTTCAGGCGCGTTAAGAGAATTTCTTGATAAAGGATTAGGGCCAGAAGATGATATTACTCGTTTTGAGTATATTAAGAAACATAATAAGGAAAATGGTCCAGCATTAGTCGGAGTAGAGTTAAAACATAAAGAAGATTATGAGCAATTAATTACTCGCTTTAAAGAAAATAATATTCAATTTATGGAGCTTAATAAAAACCCTGTTTTGTTTGATTTG
>NZ_JBNLYC010000062.1:0-26141 GCF_050172015.1 Bacillus sp. GMa5/1
AAGAGGTTGTTTTGTCAATATAATATTGAAAGGAAAGAAAAATAAAATTTTTGGAAAAGTATTGACTTGTGAAAAAAGTCAGGTCTATAATGAGTGCAACTTAAAAAAATGCAAGCGTTGATGAAGAAGAGTACACATGATGAACATGTCAGAGAGCTGATGGTTGGTGCGAATCAGTATGGAATTGATGTGGAATGGGCTTCGGAGCTTCCAAACCGAAACGAAAGAAGTAGGCTTTGGCGACATGATCTCATCGATACAAGAGACACGTATTGTTTTTGATACGGTAAAGTGCGTTACATTTGTAACGAATTAAGGTGGCACCACGGGAGTACCCGTCCTTTCTATAGGATGAGTACTCCCTTTTTGTGTATAAAAAATTAAATAAATGAAATCGTTTAAGTAAGAAGAGTACGTATATTGGAGACGTTACAGAGAGCCGGGAATAGGTGGGAGCCCGGTACGGTGCCATATACGGAATGGGCTTACGAGAGGTATGCTGAACAATTATTTTTAGTAGGCAACCCGGGTTCCGCCGTTACAAGGATAAGGTATAAAATTTGTACCTGAACAAAGCGGGATGCTTTTGCATCCAACACGAGGTGGTACCGCGGTATATTTATCGTCCTCTACATATTTTCGATATGTAGGGGACTTTTTTATTTTTCAGGGTGAGGTGAAGGACATGATGACGAAAGAAGAATTTATAAAACAAAAAAGAGAGAGAAAGACATTTTTAGTAATCACTGAAGAAGAAGGAGATAGCATTACGCCAATTTCTTTATATAGACGTATGAAAGGGAAGAAGAAATTCTTATTAGAAAGTTCACAGCTTCATCAAGATAAAGGGCGTTATTCTTACTTAGGATGTAATCCTTATGGAGAAGTGAAAAGCGTTGGTACGGAAGTGGAACGAACGATTTACGGCCGGGCAGAAAAGTTACAAGGTAACGTACTGCAAGTGTTAGAAGAAGTAATCGTACCATCACAAGTAGACAGTCCATTTCCATTTTGCGGAGGAGCAGTTGGTTATATTGGATATGATGTCATTCGACAGTATGAAAACATTGGAGCGGATTTACACGACCCATTAAATATTCCGGAAGTACACCTTTTACTATATCGTGAGTTTATCGTTTACGATCATTTACGCCAAAAGTTGTCGTTTGTATATGTATGCAGGGAAGATGATTCAACAGATTATGAGGAAGTATACGAAAGGCTACGAGTATACAAAGAGGAAGTGCTACAAGGAGAAGAAGCTGAAGTAAATACAATACAATCCACATTATCATTCACTTCTTCTATAACGGAAAAAGAGTTTTGTGAGATGGTAGAAATGGCGAAAGAATATATAAGAGCGGGAGACATATTCCAAGTCGTACTATCACAGCGTTTACAAAGTGAATGTATTGGGGATCCATTCGGGTTATACCGAAAACTTCGAATTGCAAATCCATCACCATATATGTTCTATATCGATTTTCAAGATTATGTTGTACTCGGTTCTTCGCCGGAAAGTTTACTATCAGTAAGGGAGGATAAAGTGATGACGAATCCAATTGCTGGTACAAGGCCGAGGGGGAAAACGAAGAGGGAAGACGAGGAAATCGCAAAAGAACTGTTAGGCAATGAGAAAGAGCGAGCAGAGCATATGATGCTTGTAGATCTTGGGCGAAACGATATTGGTAGAGTGAGCGAAATCGGCTCGGTTACGATAGATAAATATATGAAAGTAGAAAAATATTCTCACGTTATGCACATTGTATCTGAAGTTTACGGAACATTGCGAAACCAAATGGGCGGATTTGATGCGTTAGCGTATTGCTTACCAGCAGGGACGGTTTCTGGAGCTCCGAAAATTAGAGCGATGGAAATTATAAATGAACTAGAGAATGAAAAAAGAAATGTATACGCTGGTGCAGTTGGATACGTTAGTTTTTCAGGAAATCTTGATATGGCGCTCGCTATTCGAACGATGGTCGTAAAGGATGAAAAAGCATACGTTCAGGCAGGAGCAGGAGTCGTTTACGATTCAGATCCAGTAGCTGAATATGAAGAAACATTAAATAAAGCGAGAGCGCTTTTGGAGGTAATGAAATGATTGTACTTATCGATAATTACGATTCGTTCACATATAACTTGTATCAACTGTTAGGCGAACATGAAGAAGAAATTGTAGTTGTAAGAAATGATGAAATAACGATAGAACAGTTAGAAGAGATGAATCCAAGAGGAATTGTACTTTCACCAGGACCAGGAAAACCAGAGGATGCTGGCGTTTGTATCGACGTCATCCGTCATTTTTATAAGAACGTTCCTATATTAGGGATTTGTCTTGGCCACCAAGCGATCATAGCTGCATTTGGAGGAGACATTGTTAGAGCAGAACGTATTAAACATGGAAAAACATCGCGTGTGAAACATAACGGAATGTCAATCTTTTCATACGCTACACAGCCGCTAACGGCGATGCGCTATCATTCCCTTGTTGCAGAGCAAACGAGCTTGCCAGAGTGTTTTGACATATTAGCGACAGCGATGGACGACGGAGAAATAATGGCAGTCCGTCACAATTATTATCCGCTCTTCGGATTACAGTTTCATCCGGAATCAATCGCAACAGAAGAAGGCGGAAAGTTAATACGTGCCTTTTTAACAGAAGTAAAAGAGGAGGAAAGAGTATGAATAACTATCTTCGTAAATTAGTTGAGGGTCAACATTTAACAGAAGAGGAAATGTATAAAGCAGGATTACTTTTATTAAGTGAAAACATATTAGAAAGTGAAATTGCAGCTTTCTTAGTCTTACTGAAAGCGAAAGGTGAAACTGCAGAAGAAATATACGGTCTCGTTCGAGCTCTTCGCGAAAAGGCATTGCCGTTTTCGAACCATATACAAGGAGCAATGGATAATTGCGGGACGGGTGGCGATGGTGCTCAAACGTTTAATATTAGCACAACATCAGCATTCGTACTGGCAGGAGCAGGTGTAAAGGTTGCAAAACATGGTAATCGTGCTGTTTCTAGTAAAACAGGAAGTGCAGACTTATTAGAAGAACTAGGTGTAAATATTAGTAGTACGCCAAACGAAATTGATTATTTACTAGAGCATGTAGGTATTGCATTTTTATTTGCACCAGCGATGCATCCAGCACTAAGGCGCATTATGAAAATAAGAAAAGAGTTAAACGTGCCGACGATCTTTAACTTAATTGGCCCTTTAACAAATCCAGTGAATTTAGAAACACAATTTGTCGGTATTTATAAACGAGATATGTTATTACCAGTTGCACAAGTATTACAAAAGTTAGGCCGGAAACAAGCACTTGTCGTAAATGGAAGTGGTTTTTTAGATGAAGCATCATTACAAGGGGAAAATCACGTAGTCCTTTTAAAAGATAATGAAATAGTAGAAATGAGTATTGATCCAGAAAAGTATGGTTTTTCAAGAGTGAAAAATGAAGAAATTAGAGGGGGGAATTCAAAAGAAAATGCAAAGATTACGCTTGAAGTATTGAGCGGAGAAAAGAGTGTTTACCGCGATACCGTTTTATTAAATGCAGGTCTAGCTCTTTTCGCAAATGGAAAAACGGAAACGATTGAAGAAGGAATTAAACTCGCGGCACATAGCATCGACTCTGGAAAAGCATTAACCAAATTAAACTTATTAATTGCAGCAAGCAACGAAAAATTAGAAAGGGTGAACTAAAGTGGGGACGATTTTAGATAAAATTGTAGAACAGAAGAAAAAGGAAGTTGCGGAGTTATATGAAATATATACACCAGTAAAAACAAAAAGAAAGGCACATTCACTTGTAGAAGCGTTACAGCAGTTTACTGTCATTGCAGAAGTAAAGCGAGCATCACCATCAAAAGGAGATATCAATTTACACGTTGACGTACGAAAACAAGTGGGAACATATGAGAAATGTGGTGCAGGAGCAGTTTCTGTTTTAACAGATGGTCAATTTTTTAAAGGATCGTTTCACGATTTACAAACAGCAAGAGAAGAAAGTAACATTCCGCTTTTATGTAAAGATTTCATAATCGATAAGATTCAAATCGATAGAGCGTATGAAGCGGGAGCAGATATTATTTTACTAATTGTAGCAGCGTTAACGAAAGAGAAGTTAAAAGAGTTGTATAGCTACGTGTTAGAAAAAGGATTGGAAGCGATTGTTGAAGTTCATGATGAACAGGAATTAGAAACTGCGATTGTATTAAATCCGCACGTTATTGGCATTAATAATCGTAATTTAAAAACGTTCGAAGTAGATTTAAGCCAAACTGAAAAGCTTGGAAAAAGATTGAATGAGGAGAAACTACTTTGGATTAGTGAAAGCGGGATTCATTTAAAAGAGGATATTATTCGTGTTAAAAAAGCAGGAGCAAAAGGTGTATTAATTGGAGAGGCACTTATGACATCATCTTCTATTAGTAACTTTTTTGAAGACTGTAAGGTGAATATATGAAAGTGAAAATTTGCGGCATCACTGATATGGAAACAGCAAAACGTGCTTGCGAATACGGCGCAGATGCACTCGGATTTGTTTTTGCAGAAAGTAAGCGGAAAATCACTCCAAAGAGAGCGGAAGAAATCATTCAGGAGCTTCCAGCCAACGTGTTAAAAATCGGTGTTTTCGTAAATGAATCAGTAGAAGTGATCCAGAAAATTGCAGATGAGTGCGGGTTAACACATGTACAACTACATGGAGATGAAGATAATTATCAAATTAGAAGATTGAATATTCCGTCTATAAAATCACTAGGAGTAACTTCAGAAAGTGATATGAAAAACGCTCAAGGGTATGAAACGGATTATATATTATTTGATAGCCCGAAAGAAAAGTTTCATGGAGGAAATGGAAAGACATTTTCATGGGAACTACTTGGGCATATGCCAAAAGAATTGCGAAAGAAAACGATATTAGCTGGTGGATTAAACGCTCTTAATATAGAAGAAGCAATTCGAACTGTTCGGCCTTATATGGTCGATGTGAGCAGCGGAGTAGAGACAGAAGGAAAGAAAGATGTAGAGAAAATAAAACAATTTATTATAAAAGCGAAGGAGTGTTCCAAATGAACTACGCATATCCAGATGAAAAAGGACATTACGGTATATACGGAGGACGATACGTTCCAGAAACGTTAATGCAATCTGTACTAGAACTAGAAGAAGCATATAAAGAAGCGATGCAAGATGAGGCATTTCAAAAGGAATTAAATCATTATTTAAAAACGTACGTCGGAAGAGAAACACCGCTTTATTTCGCTGAAAATCTGACGAAGTATTGCGGAGGTGCAAAGATTTATTTAAAACGTGAAGATTTGAATCATACAGGAGCTCATAAAATTAACAATACAATCGGTCAGGCACTACTTGCAGTGCGAATGGGCAAGAAAAAAGTTGTCGCTGAAACAGGAGCTGGACAACACGGAGTTGCAACAGCTACTGTATGTGCTCTTCTCGGATTAGAATGCGTCATTTTTATGGGAGAAGAAGATGTAAGACGTCAAAAATTAAATGTGTTCCGAATGGAATTACTCGGAGCGAAAGTAGAAAGTGTAGCGGCAGGTAGTGGTACATTAAAAGATGCGGTAAACGAGGCGCTTCGTTACTGGGTTTCACATGTGCATGATACGCACTACATTATGGGATCTGTTCTCGGACCACATCCATTCCCGCAAATTGTACGTGATTTCCAAAGTGTAATTGGAAATGAAACGAAAAAACAATATGAGGCGTTAGAAGGAAAGGTACCAGAAGCAGTCGTTGCTTGTATTGGAGGTGGTAGTAATGCAATGGGGATGTTTTATCCGTTCGTACACGATGAAGAAGTTGCTCTTTACGGCGTAGAAGCAGCTGGAAAAGGCGTTCATACAGAAAAGCATGCAGCAACTTTAACGAAAGGAAGCGTCGGTGTTTTACACGGATCAATGATGTATCTTCTGCAAAACGAAGAAGGACAAATTCAAGAAGCACACTCTATTTCAGCAGGACTTGATTATCCAGGTGTTGGTCCAGAACATAGCTTGCTAAAAGATATTGGCCGCGTGTCTTATCATTCGATAACAGACGAAGAAGCATTAGAAGCATTTCAATTATTAACGAAAAAAGAAGGCATTATCCCGGCGTTAGAAAGTTCACATGCTGTCGCATACGCATTAAAATTAGCGCCGCAAATGAAGGAAGATGAAGGACTTGTTATTTGTTTATCTGGCCGTGGTGATAAAGATGTAGAGAGTATAAAACGTTATATGGAAGAGGTGTAAAAAATGGCAGTAGAAAAAATTAAAGCAGCGTTTGAAAATGGCAAGAAAGCATTTATTCCGTACGTAATGGGCGGAGATGGCGGCCTTGAAAAATTAAAAGAAAGAATTCGTTTTCTAGATGAAGCTGGAGCAAGCATCGTTGAAATTGGTATTCCGTTTTCAGATCCAGTCGCGGACGGCCCAACGATTCAAAGAGCAGGAAAGCGAGCGCTAGATAGCGGCGTAACATTAAAAGGCATTTTTCAAGCGTTAGCAGAGGTAAGGAAAGAAGTACAAATGCCTTTTGTTCTTATGACATATTTAAATCCGGTACTTGCATTCGGAAAAGAGAGATTCATTGAGAACTGTATAGAAGCAGGTGTAGACGGCATCATCGTTCCAGACTTACCGTATGAAGAACAAAATATTATTGCGTCGTTACTTCGAGAGGCAAACATTGCGCTCATTCCACTCGTTACCGTAACGAGTCCTATTGAAAGAATTGAAAAAATTACGAGTGAATCAGAAGGGTTCGTTTATGCTGTTACAGTAGCGGGCGTAACGGGAGTACGTCAAAACTTTAAAGAGGAGATTCATAGTTACTTAGAAAAAGTAAAATCACACGTCAACTTACCAGTAGTCGCTGGATTTGGCATCTCAACAAAAGAACATGTAGAAGAAATGGTTACAATATGCGACGGAGTTGTCGTTGGAAGTAAGATCATTGAGCTTTTAGAAAATGAAAAGCAAGAAGAAATATGTGAATTAATATATGCAACAAAACAAAAAGAAGAGGCGTAGTCTCTTCTTTTTGTTTTGCGTAATAAATGTTAAAATATACAGAAAATACATATAATTTAGAGGGTGAGAAGGCATGCTAAGACGTAAACTACTATATCTATTTTTAACTGTACCGCTATACGCTTGGCTCATTAGCATGACGAAAATAGAGTTAATGGCTCTATTTTTAGGGTATGTATTCATCTTTTCCAACTTAAATCGCATTCAAGAACAGTCTATTTTAGAAATATGTCTATTTTCGATTAGTATAGAATTATTTAGTATCGTTTCGATTGTATTATTAAACGAATTATTTCTACGGATTCATTCATTTACATTAATGAAATTTTGGAATATTATATTGCAAGCAATATGTACTTACATTGTGTTTGTTGTGTTGAAAGAAATAGTCGGAAAGCAGACCGTTTTTCAGGATAATAGAAAATGGGAGTGAATGAAAAGGAGCCGTTTGGTTCCTTTTTTGAATCTGTTGTAAAAACAATTGAAAATTATAGTATCTGTTATATAATAGTTAAAAATTGTATTTTAAACGAAATGAGATGATAACATGGCCATATTGTTGGCACTTATCCCAATTATGATGATTTTCATTTGTTTATTTTTATTTAAACAAACGTCATTAAGGTCCTCGTTAATTTCTTATGCTGTGTCTGTTGGAATCGTTTTACTCTCGCCAATGTTTCAATTAGGGATAAGTGAAACTGTGCACGCAACGATTAAAGGATGGTTAATTTGTTTTATTGTCGGGTACGTTTTATTTTTCGGTATTTTTTTATTTCACCTCATGAACAAAATGGGGTACATCGATCAAGTAGCACGTTTTCTAGAAGCAGTTACTCAGGATCGCTTATTACAAATGCTGCTTATGTGTTTTGGCATTTGCCCGCTTATTGAATCAGTAAGTGGATTCGGTATTGGCTTCATGGTTGCAGCACCTATTTTTCTTTCACTAGGATATAAACCATTTCAAGCTGTACTACTCTCATTCATCGGCTTACTAGCTAGTTCATGGGGCGCAATGGCAACTGGTACGATTATCGGTTCGCAGCTAATAAATATGCCTCTTACAACACTTGGCACAAATACAGCGCTATTAAGTATTCCGATGTTTGCTTACTTCGTTATTCTTTCTTTACACGTTGTTGGCGGCTGGCAAGCCGTTATAGAAAAGTGGAAAGAAGGAGTAGGGTTCTTTCTATTATTTTCTCTCGGAATCTATCTTTCTAATGCGTACGTAAGTGTTGAACTAGCCGGGATATTAAGTTCTATCGTTACGATTACCTTTGGCTTTTTTATCATTAAATTAAAAGGAAAAAGTGGGCAAAATCTTATAACAGAACATGCGGCTGCAACGGAAAGAGAAGTATCTATTCTAAAAATTATTAGCCCTTATATATTTCTAACAGTTTGTATTTTACTTTCTCGCCTCGTTCCAGCATTACATGATTTGTTCAGATCATATGCGGTTCTTGATTTGAAATCATATTCTTACAAACTAGAGTTACTATATTCACCAGGATTTTGGCTCGGTATGACTTGCTTATTTACTATTATTTTCTTCCGCATCCCGTCTAATATTATTAAACAATCACTCTCACAAACGATTAAACAATGGATTCCATTTGCTATTACGACGACAATGTTTATCGCCATTTCAGAACTAATGGGTGCATCAGGCATGCATTCATTACTCGCAAAGACAGCTGGTGAAACATTTGGAACCTTTTTCGTTTTCGTTGCTCCGTTTATTGGCGCTATTGGTGGATTTTTAACAGGTAGTAACGCAGGATCAAATGCAATGTTTATAAAACTACAAATGCAAACCGCACAAAACGTAGCACTCCCGTGGCAATATGTCACAACACTTCAAAACACCGCATCATCAGTAGCGACAATTGCTTGTCCATCACGGATTACACTAGGTGCTTACTTATGTAATATCCCTTACCGTGAAAATGAACTATTAAAGAAGACGACGTTAATGATCTTTGGTGCGGTTTTGCTTGTAGTGGTAGAAGTTATTGTTTGGTATATGTTGAGAAATTAAAAATCCTCCTAACATAGGAGGATTTTTTTTATGAGTGGATAATGATTTAAATATGAATAGCTTCTACTAAATGAATAGGAGATGAAATGTATGCCCCTAAAAAACTACGGTGTGTTAAAAGGTACAGTTATACAATCAAAGATTGGAAAAGGGAAAACACCTCATTATCAAGTTCATTTACAGGGCGAGACAGGAGTAAATTATCGTATTGCAATTAACGTAAAATCGCAAAGCTATCCGTCAGAAGTTTTATATTTTGCGAGTAACAATATTAAGTCAGAGGCGATTCATATTTTACCGACATTACCATTCGGTTTTACAGAAATAAAAAACAATGAACCGAAAGTAGCTTTAGATTATGTAAGAGGAAATCTATTTGACTCAAATCAAATGATTCCTTTGCCTCCCGAAAAAGCAGGAGCAGATAATGATTTAAATGAAAAAATAGAACGTTATATAAAACGAGCAATAGAAGAAAAAGCAATTATTTACGCGTTTGGTGAAAGATGGGGACCAGAAGAAAATACACCAGATTCCTATTTTCATTTCAAACCAGGAAACGGTATACATGATATTCATATGAATCAAGGGAATGTAGAAAAATGGCAAGGTGATGATGGCATATGGCAAGACGGAGGAATACTCATTCACTTTGAAAAGGAAGAAGAATGGATTGGTATCTTTCTTGCATTCCAATCACAGTCATGGTGTACCGATGAAGAAGGGCATGCTCGCGTTCCGGTTGAGCATTGTGATTATAAGGGGAATAATTAATAAGAAGAGGGCGTTCAAAAAGAACGCCCTCTTCTTATTTTATAAAACGAAAAACTAACGAGTGTAGAAAGACAAGAGAAAAGCAGTGCCACACTAGAAAACGCAATGAGATACATATTATATTTCATAACCTGTCCAATTAGCTGATTACTGTCGTATTGAAACAGTCCTGCTATTATGTTGAATAAAAATAACACGATAAACATGACGACAACACCGTCTATTGATCCTTTAATGTCTGGTTTACTTAAAGCGATATGCGCGGAAATGCAAATGGCGATAAATAAAAATAACCAAAAGGAAGGATTCAATAAATTGCCGATTGTAAATAAGCTTTTCAATAATACAAACGTCGACAAGAGCATGTTTTGAATCATTTCTACATTAATAGAAGTAGAAGCAATCGTTTTTTCGAGAGTTGTATTAAATAAAAAATATGATTCTGGTACGAAATAGCGCATTAAAAGGATTAATGCAGTAATACCAGAAATAATAGGCCCAATGCCGATGAAGAAATTCCCAATTCGTTGATACACACTTTTTTGATTGTATTGATGTTGTATATAACCTAAAGCCCCTTGACTTGTATCTGTCGGGAAGAACTGCGTTGCTACAATCTTATGACGGAACAGCACGCACATAATGGCATGTCCAAGTTCGTGAACCGGAACACCAATCCAAGCCGTTAATAGGAATCCTTTTCTTCCAAAAGCTCTCGACCAATACATGCGTGTGAGAGATTCTAAATAGCCTAATAGAAATCCAATTACAATGATAACGCCAATTAAAGATAATAATTGGATTACGCTTGTAAGGAGTATTTGAAAAATTGAGTTTACCAATTCCATTTTCTTTCATCCAATCTGTTAAAAATATTATTTATTCTGTTTCATAATAGCATTTTTTTTCAAGATGCTAGCACATATATTTTCTTTCGGAAGAAGGATTTCAGAATCTTTTTCTTGTAGTCATGTTTTATGTACAAATTCATATATTGAACTTGTAACACCCTATACGGTATATGCTGAAGGAGGGATAAGAGAATGAAATGTCCGTCATGTCATACAAAAAATGCAGTAGAGGCAAAGTTTTGCGGGAATTGTGGACATTCATTAACGGAAGAAGTAGTGGCAAGTAGTGGCCAAGAAGAAGGGCCGGAACAAGCACGTGCGGCACAAGCAAAGGAAGCTCGGCAAAATGAAACGGTAGAGCAAGCGAAGCGGTTTGCGAGCGGCTATTTTCAATTTTTTAAACATGCATTACAAGCACCGACAGCGATTATGCAAAGCGGCGCTATTGAAGTACGAAATGGAATTGTAAGTCTTGTTCTTATTTGTTTTTTAGGAGCATGTATTTTTTATAGAATGATGAGTGCAGCATCAGCAGTTACGAGAACATTTGCACCAGATATATCTACTCCCACGTTTTTTGTAGAATCTATAACGGTCTTTTTCTTTTTATTAATTTTAACTTTATTTGTCGGATTTATTATTTTTGTAAGTGGTAAGATGATGAAATCATCTTTTTCGTTTCTTGAAGTATTCGGTATATGGGGAACGATAGCGACGCCGGCTATTGTCATATTAGTCCTTTCTTTTCTTTTTAGTTTCTTATTAATCTTTTTCTTACCGATATTATTATCCGTAGCTGCAACTTATATAGGGATTAGTATAACTGTAGCCGTATTAAAGCTAGACAATGGCGGATTAGATCTCGTTTACACACTTATTATTGCAAATGTTTTAATTGGAATTGCAACATTCATTGTACTTTGGTCTTACATTAGCACGATAATTCAAGCCTTAACACAGGGAATAACTGGCTTCTAATGAAAAGGTGGTTGACTGGATGAATGTATGTACAAAGTGCGGAGTTCAGTTTGAAGATGGTGTGCAGTTTTGTCAAAACTGCGGGACGAAGAGGGGACGTTCTGTAGTAAAGAAGAACATGAGCGGTGGTGTAAAAGTTGGCATTACACTGTTAGCGCTATTTGTTATAGCGATTATTGGATTGTATTTGTACGGATTGTCGTATTATACGCAGGTGGCACAAGTAGACCGGATGATTACGATTTTACAAGAGAGGGACGGAGAGAAATTAGCTGAGATCGTTACGGCAGATGATCCATCGGTTATGATAACGAGAGAGAGCGTAACGCCTCTATTTTCATATATAAAAGAAAATCCATCTTACGTGAATGAATTAAAAGAATATTTGAGACAAGGTGAAAAACAACGGGACGGAATAGAAAGAGCTGATTTTTCATTAACGAAAGACGGAAAGTATTTCTTTATATTTGATCGATATAAATTGAAAGCGAAGACGTACTATGCAACTTTGCTTTCAAATGAAAAAGACGTATCGTTAAAAATGAACGGAAAAGAAATTGATAAGACAGATGACAAAAAGTTTGAGAAGCAATATGGGCCATTTCTTCCGGGAAATCAAGTGTTTCAATCAGAATATAAAAATGACTACGTAAAACTATCGCGTGAGGAAAAGGTTGTACTTATGAAACAAAGCCAAAATAACGTAACGGTAGATTTAACGTTGCAAGGTCAATATATTACAGTTCAAACGAACGCGCCTGGTGCAACATTGTACGTAAATCAAAAACCAGTTACAGCGCTCGCAGGAGAAGAAATTACATGGGGGCCTGTAGCGACTGATGGAAGCGCGAAAATTTATTTAGAACGAAATGGAGAAAATGGACGGGAAACGACAAAAGTAGAGACGGTAACGGCACTTTCGTCTTATAATCTTCCATTCCAAACGAAAAGTGCAGAAAAAACAGTTGTTTATAATGTTACTCCAACGCCCGCGACTGGGTATGTATATAATGGTTTCATCTTTCCTGATAGTGATATTCGAAAATTAACGAGCACAGATTTAACATATTTATCGAAAGAACAGTTGAAAATTGCTAGAAATGAAATATATGCAAGGCATGGACATATTTTTCAAACGAAAGATATGCAAGCGTATTTTGCAAAACAGTCTTGGTATAGAGAAAATCCTTATTTTACAGGAAAGTTAACAGATATCGAAACTTATAATATTGAACTAATTAAATCAAGAGAATAGAGCGCGGGAAAAAGGTACAGTGTATATTACTGTACCTTTTCTATCGTTATTTGGCTGGACCAGGTTCCCTAGAGAAAAAGATATGAAAGAGAAATGTGACTTTACTTGCCCCTCCTGATGTACTGGCTTGCACATGAGATAAAGAACTAGACGTTAAAGCAGCTTCGGAATGAGGAGGGACGATTATTTTAAGCGTATCATCTGATTCTGATGATGCAGTAACTGTTATTGTATCGTCAGAAAAATTTATAATTTTAACAGTACCGACTGGAAAGATGGCCTTGCGAGTGTGTGATGCAGAAGCGAAGCGGGTAGCTTTCCAAATAGTTTGTGAGAAAGTGTCATTGTCAGATAACCAAGCACGAGCACTGTATAAAGTTACACTAACGGTAAACTCCTGTTCAAGCGGGAGGGCGGGTTTCGGTTCTATCGGTTCCTCTGGAAGCTGGACGAGAAGGCCGGCGCACATGTATGTTTCACCTACTTTCAATAGCTACTGTTATAGCATATTAAACATGTTGTATATAAGACACGACGGTTACCTATTCAAGCATAGGTTTGTGCACCAAATTTGAAGATGAAATTCTCTTTCTTTACAATGGAAGTAGGTGTTATTTCTATAAAATATGGAAAACGTAAAGAGTATGTAAAAAAGAAGGAGTGGTAAAGTGAACTATGTCATTATTGGCGGAGATGCAGCTGGTATGAGTGCAGCTATGCAAATTGTTAGAAACGATGAAAATGCAAATGTTGTAACTTTAGAAAAAGGTGAAATTTATTCATACGCTCAGTGTGGATTACCGTATGTCATTAGTGGTGCTATCGCTTCAACTGAAAAGTTAATCGCGCGCAACGTAAAGACGTTTCGTGAGAAATATGGAATTGATGCGAAAGTGCGTCATGAAGTAACGAAAGTAGATACGGAAAAGAAAATGGTGTACGCAGAGCATACGAAGACGAAGGATGTCTTTGAATTTCCATATGATCGATTATTAATTGCGACTGGAGTGCGTCCTGTTATGCCAGAATGGGAAGGACGGGAATTACAAGGCGTTCATCTTTTAAAAACAATTCCTGATGCTGAGCGCATATTAAAAACGTTAGAAACGAATAAAGTTGAAGATGTAACGATTATTGGCGGTGGTGCAATCGGACTAGAGATGGCAGAAACATTCGTCGAACTTGGTAAGAAAGTAAGAATGATTGAGCGAAATGATCATATCGGTACGATTTATGATGCAGATATGGCTGAATATATACATAAAGAAGCAGATAAACACAATATTGAAATTTTAACGAATGAAAATGTAAAAGCATTTAAAGGAAATGAACGAGTAGAAGCAATCGAAACGGATAAAGGTACGTATAAAGCAGATCTTGTTTTAGTGTCGGTTGGAGTGAAGCCGAATACTGATTTTCTTAAAGGGACAAATATACGTAAGAATCATAAAGGAGCAATCGAAGTAAATGCATATATGCAAACGAATGTGCAAGACGTATATGCAGCCGGTGATTGCGCAACACATTACCACGTTATAAAGGAAATTCATGATCATATCCCGCTCGGAACGACAGCCAATAAGCAAGGGCGACTTGCTGGACTGAATATGCTTGATAAACGAAGAGCTTTTAAAGGTACGTTAGGCACAGGCATTATTAAATTTATGGATTTGACACTCGCAAGAACAGGCTTAAATGAAAAAGAAGCGAAAGGGCTACACATTCCGTATAAAACGGTCAAAGTAGATTCTACAAATATGGCGGGCTATTATCCAAATGCAAAACCACTTTACTTGAAATTACTATATCGCTCCGATACGAAACAATTATTGGGCGGGCAAGTAATTGGAGAAGAAGGCGTAGATAAACGTATTGATGTGATTGCGATGGCGCTTTTCAATAAAATGAGCATTCATGATTTAGAAGACGTCGACTTAAGTTATGCACCACCATATAACAGCGTGTGGGACCCAATTCAACAAGCGGCAAGGAGAGCAGAATAGCACTTTTTAAAGTGCTATTTTTTTTGCAAAGGGAGGTAAACCTTTTTAGCGAATAATAAAGAGGGAGGAACAGTTATAGATGGGAAAGGGGATTATTAAAAATGTTTGCAACACTTCAAACCGTTCAAGAATCAGAAAAAGAAATATTACGTAATTTGTACGCATTATATCTTCATGATCTTTCTAAGTTCACTATGAATATAACTATCGGAGCCAATGGTTTTTTTGGATACAAAGATTTACATATGTTTTGGGAAAATGACGGAATCACTCCGTATTTTATAAAAGTTGATCATAGTATTGTAGGATTCTTATTACTACTGGAACGTCCGTTTTTGAAGAAGGAAAATGATTTTGGTATTAATGATATTTTCATATTGAATCAATATAAAGGAAAAGGAATCGGTAAACAAGTAGTTGAGAATTTACTAGAAGAGAAAAGAGGACAATATTTCGTTATCGAACTTCTAAAAAATGTACCAGCAGTGTCGTTTTGGAAGAAAGTATATAAAGAATTAAACATTGAATTTGATGAGAGAGCGCAGCTAATTGATGATGAAGAATGTCTCGTTCAAACGTTTAAAATTTAATGAAATTGGTGTTCCTTTTATATTACTTTGAAATTTAACTTTATCCTGCTATTTGCGGGCAGTAAGACCCCACTGATTAAAGTTTCACTTTATTTTGAATATACCGTTTCCCCTTGAAAACATATTACGTATCGCTTATATTTTCATATAGTATTTATTTTTTAAACGAAGCAATGAACGAACCAGGGGGCGCAGTATGGCAATTAACATGAAAACAATCGAAGAATGGATTGCTGAATCAAATGCAAGACATGAAGAAGACTTTGGACACGTTGTGGAAGAAATGAAAGAAGTATGTGTCGGACTTGATAACGCGACATTAATTTATACGAAAAATGTATTTTGTTTCGGTAAAAAAGTAGAAGTCTTTTTCTTCTTCCAAGACCATGTCGTGATTGGACAAGAAAAAGACGAATATGTTGAGATTGAAAAATTAAAGTATGATGCCATTACAAATAGTAACTTAAAAACAAATGACAAAAATACTACGTTAGAATTAAAGTTTGCTAACGGACAATCTATCAATTTAGATAGTTTAAATGATAACTACGGTACGAAAAATTGGTTATTTGCTAGACAAATTAAGAGTATTTTTAAGTTAATCTAGTAAAAAAGCACGCCGTCCATCGGCGTGCTTTTAACTATGCAAAGCCCCTTTTAACCAATTCCGCGCCCGATATGCCCCAACTGGAACTTGAATAAGAGATGTTTCATTCCCAGCATCTATTCCGTACAATTGATCACATGCATTTGTATCAAAACTAAGTAAAGGATGCCCGCCCATCCCCATAGCAGTTGCAGCAAAAACGAGTTTATGAACGAGTATACCTGCTTCCATTTGATGGATACGGTACCCTCTATAGCCTAGTGCATTTGTATAATAATCTTTCTTTCCGACTACATGTAAGCAAAGTGGTACTTGAAAAAGGTTTACGTTATCCATCGTCATACTAGACTGAAGTGGGTAGCGAAGGTCTCCATATCGAATTGGTTGTATGGAATGTGTTTTACTGTTATAAGCGTAACCTCCGTTTTCAATATTTTTCACGCTATAAAAACATCCGTATAAGGAGACGCGTGTATTTTCATTTGTATACTTACCGTCAAGGTCGTTGTAATAGGGGAAGGAAAGGCTCGCTTCTTGTAGTAAAGTAGCGAGCTCAGCTGCATCCCATTTCGTTAAAATAAAATCCGCATCAGGAGAATATCGTTTTTTACAAAGTTGTAGGAAATCATACGATAACCGTTCTACTTTTGGTAGCTGTACAGCGTACGGATTATGTTGATAGTGCTCTTCATGATGTAGTGTTTGGAAGTGTGCTGTTGATTCGATCATAGAAGCTTCATTTATTTTTGTTATCATCGGATATTCACCTACATGTTTTGAGCGAATGAAATGTTCATGTGCGAGCGGCGGAATTTGTTGCAACAACTCATGAGAAGTAACTGTTTTATTTTCACGGTAATCATTGTGAAACCAATTAGTTTCTGGCTCTGTACTTAAAGGAATAACGGCATACACACTTTCTTCACCTTCTGATAATCCGAGTAAATGGTTCAGTGCACGGTCTAGAAATTGAAAGTATACGCCGTTTGTATAACCGAATTGCTTTGCACATTCTAGCAATTGTCCAATGAGGACCCCGCTATCTAATCCTTGAAGACGATATGAAAAATTATTGTATTTAAAGAAATTTTTCCAAAACATAGTGGATACGAATGCAGCACCGAAACAATCATCTATATTACAGCGATTACCGAGTGTGTCTGCCAAATAAGAATCGAAATTTCCTTCGCGAAGTAAAATAAGTCGGTGATGCGCAGCGTCATAATGGTAAATGCCGTCTGGATAATCGTCAATCTTTAAATAGATATACAATTCATTCGGATATAAAGCACCACCCGAAGGAATAGATCTTCGTAATACATTTCTCTCGCTATTTAGCTGACATAATTGTGTTACACCAAATGAATACCAAAGGTAGTGACCAATCTCATCTAAAGTAGGTGTAGTAGAAGAGTTCGGTAAAGATAATGGGATTTCTAAGGAGAGCGGGATGGTAGGTAAATTTCGATATAATTTATAAGGAAGCGGTGCGTCTTTCCAGTCCACCTCATGATTCGGCATAATTTCATCGATAGAGAAATGGAGATGATGTAAAAAAGTATCTAGCTGCATGAAATCCCTCCTTTACTATGGAAACGGATGTGGATGTGGATTTAATCTTTCATTCGTTAAAGGTTCGTCTGTATATCCAAGTGTCATCGGTACGGTATATACCCGGTCCAGTCCTGTAACTCGAGTAAGATGGTGACCAAACGTCATCGGTAGCATGCCTGGAATAATAACTTTTACACAATGAAATCCATTCTTTTCTATGAGAGGAACGGTTTGATCTACAACGATTATTTCAAGATTAGATTGATGCAAACGATTTAAAAGTTGGTGGAGATCGGATGTTAAATCCATATCAAATGATTGTGATACATTCATTTCTTGGAACGTTTGCACCGGTGCATCTTCCCGTAAAAGGAAGTGAAGACGTTCTTCTGTTTCTTTCAATCCATACAGCATACTATGGTCTTCCATTTTATTAACGAAATAAGGATCTTGTAAGCATTTTTCGTAGTATTCTCTTTTGTGCTCGAGCTCATCGTCTGTTATAAGTAACATGCCTGCTATTTCTTGAATGGCGCTTTTTAAGGCTCGAATAGGATCTAAATGAGCGCCTCCTGCACAAACAACGTTCATTCCATTTTCACGCGTATTTTTTGCAATTACCCATAAGCTAGGAATGCCGTGTTCCATCGTCGCGTTAAAAGCGTGTAATTCATATCCGGTAATCGTACGTAACCGCTGAATCATTAATTGTAATTCTGTATCATTTGCTGAACTAAGATCAAGGCGGGGAAGAGGTAATTCGGCATACCAAGTGAGTAAGAAGGCATCACGCTCTACTATTTCTAAAATGCCGTGAAAAATCGCTTCTTCTAAACTACCGCCAATTGCACATCCATTTGATGTTTCATACACGAAAGCATCTCGATGACCAAGGCTATAATAAGCAATTGATTCAGGAACTAAAAGCGGTCTGTTTTGTGATAAAGAATATCCCCATACCCAGTTTTGCTCATAATCAGGATCAAACGGCTTGAATGGAAAGTTATCACGATTGTAATGTTCATTTGTATGGACACCGAGTGTGAGGGGATTTAGTGCATGTTCCTCTAAATCATGAAAACTACCATGCACATTTGTCTTTTTCCCTCGAGGCGACATACCGCAATATCGTTCTAAACCTTCTAAAATAGCAGTTGCTTCACTCACTGCAAATGAATGAGTTCGTCCCGCAACACCTTCATTTCCGAACATTAATGGCATGTTTATAATGACGTCAGCGAATGGTAATACAGAATGCTGCATTTTTCCGTTCAACATACCGACCCGATAATCTAAATAGTCTCTCGTTAAAAATGTGTTTAGCTCATGAATGGAACGGCAGCGATACGTTTCGGTGCTTACTTTTAAACTCGGTTGTAAAGAAACTTCCGCCGCATCCGCAGTATCATCAGGTAAATTACTACATACAGGACAGAGAGGATCTGGAAGAAAAGAATGCCGCGTACATTGTAATGTTTGTAAGTTTAGTAAAATAAGTTCATTTTCTAAAGAAGAATGGTTATGAGTTAATATTTTTCCTGTTTCTGCGCAAATAAGATGGCACATTTGCAACATTCCATTTTGGGTGGCGCGTACATCACGTCTCGTTACATTATCTGCTTTAAAGGCATATTTCCGCTGTAGTTCCCACATTTCTTTTTGATCAAAGCCAGCGATAAAACGGCGTCCATCAGAACAATGGGAACATCCAGGCGTAAGAGGATGAATGTAAGGACCGATAATACCTTCGCCAAATGAAGTAAAACCACGAAGCCATGGAATATGATTTGAGCGAAAAATAAGTTCGGCATCATGATGAATAGTAGAAGGAGATCCGTCATGTAATACGAGAGCGAGATGAATATTTTCAGGAAGTTCTTCTGTAAGGGTCTGCTGACGAATGATGGAATATTGTTTGCATAATTGATCATGTACATAGTCTGCAAGTAGGCCATCTCCTATAAGCAATATATTTTGAATCATAAACCGTCCTCCTTTGCAATTAATACCCCATACACACCGTCTAGGTTTTCTTTCAAAAATGGTTCGATTGCTAAATCGAACACGAAGGGATAAAAATTATGTTCTTCTAAATGCTGTAAGGCAAGCTGTAAAGATTGCACACTTGGAATTTCTTCTTCCGCTTGTATTTCCACTCTAAAAGAATCCGTGTCATATAAAATAATAGAGGATTCAGGCAAGATATTAGCTCTGTAAGGAATTTCTTCATTTTGAACGTGAAAGAGTGATAGTTGTAGTGCGTTTCGTAACGCTAACGTCATATTAATATTAGATGCACCGTACCATCTATCATTTATACCAACCCAAACGACTGGAAAACTGAGAATCTCTTCACTCATTGCGATTTTAGGTGTTTCATGGATTGTAGAGAGAGCATCGTAATAAAATCTACAATGTTTATCTTGAATATCAATTAAATCAACAGTTGTAAGTTCCTCTAGAATATGTGACTGCCGCTCATACAGTTTATTGTTTAAATGTTGTTGTAGTGCCCGGTAAAATCCTTCTGTCATCGTTTCTCCAGCACCGATACCGATATTGTTATGTTCAGGAATAAGGCGGTGAATGATTTCTGCTACATATGTTTCAATTCCTGTTAAACCAGCTTCTCGGCGTGCTTCATTATGAGTCAATCCACTACGAGTCATAAGAGGCAGAAGGGGAGCTGGGCCATCTGATAGTGGAGTAGCTACTTGAATATAGCATTGTGATAATGGTAATTGATATGAATCTTGTTCATCCCATACATGGAATATACCGGCTTCTTTAGAAGTTAATGAGTCGAAAAAGCGGAATATATCAGTTGAAGTATGTTGGCCATACCGATGCTCAAGTTTTTCAGAAATATTTTCTATCGTATCAATTGTAAAACTTTCATCAGTTGCAAGAGGGTGTTTTATAAAAGGATGCCACGTTCCTTCAAGTGTTTCATAGTTTAATAAAAAGAATTGTGATTCTTTTTCACGATATGAATCATCCGCGACATGTTTAAACAATTCAAAAACGATTACATTTGCTAACATGGCAGATGTAATTGGTGAGAAGGAATCCGATGAATTTTCATTTTGTAAAGTCGTTTCATGTAGCCGATGCCATGCGGATTCCCAGCATTCATCACGATTTTCTGTTACGACAGGTCCAGCTATACCGAGTGTTGATAAACAAATAGCTGGTATGAAATTCTTTTTCGTTTCTCTACAAATAGTGTGAACTGTTTTTAAACCGTCAATGTCTCCGTTTTGAGAAACATATAAAATCCAATCAAAAGGTTCGAATACTTCACGCAAGGGACGGTCAATTGTAGTATCGATTTCTTGAAGGAGTACACTGTTATCAACTTCATATGCACGTTCTATTAGCTCATGTATTCTGTCATAGTTTGTTTCATCCCGATCTGTAACGAGGTAATGAAATGTAGGTAAACCAGATTCTAATAAAGAAGAAACTAAGGAAGTGAGCATATCCCCAGAACCAAGTACAAGGACATTTGCTCCGCGGTATGTTTCAAATTTTAAAGCACCTGAATGAGAATCAGCTTCTAAAAATTCAATTTGTGAAGCATATCTGTCGAGTAATGTACTGTTTAATTCATGAGGTGCATCTTGATTTGCATCGCGAACGAAACCATTTTCATATAAAATCTCTCCAATTTCAAATACACGGTTTTGATAGGGGAGAGGGAGGCCATCGGTTATTTCGGCTAAAGAATAATTCCCGTTAAACATTGGCATTAATTTTTCAATCCAATCATAAATTCCATCACCGTCCATACGAAATGAACTGGCGTTATTTCGAAAATAGACACCCCCGTTTGAATCGGGGAGGAAGAAAGTATCCTTATTTACTTTAAGTTTTGCATGAATTGGAAGGTTATTCATTTTAATCCTCCTTACGTTTAGGCATACATTATTACCTTATGTCATGAAATTTGTCCCGTATGAACACAATAAAAAAAGGCTGTAGAATGATTCATTCTACAGCCTTTAATAGATTTTTAATCTATCAACCTTCTAATAATAATGACTTTGGATCTTCAAGCATATCTTTAACAGCAACAAGGAAGCTAACTGCTTCTTTACCATCAACAATACGGTGATCGTAAGATAAAGCAATGTACATCATTGGGCGGTTTTCCATACGCTCGTTATCAATTGCAACTGGGCGTACTTGGATTTTATGCATTCCTAAAATACCAACTTGTGGGCTATTTAGGATCGGTGTTGACATTAGAGAACCGAACACACCACCGTTTGTAATTGTAAATGTACCACCTTGTAGTTCTTTTAATGAAAGTTTGTTGTCACGTGCTTTTTTACCTAATTCACGAATTTCACTTTCAATTTCAGCGAAATTTAATTGGTTGGCATCGCGTACAACTGGAACAACTAATCCATCTGGAGCTGCTACTGCAATACCGATATCATAGAATTTTTTAATGATAAGCTCGTCACCTTGAATTTCAGCATTTAATAATGGGAATTGTTTTAATGCTGCAACAACTGCTTTTGTGAAGAATGACATGAAGCCAAGACGTACATCATGTTTTTTCTCGAAAGCATCTTTGCGTTCTTTACGTAATTCCATGATCGCACTCATATCAACTTCGTTAAATGTTGTTAACATTGCAGATGTTTGTTGAACTTCTACAAGACGTTTTGCAATTGTTTGACGGCGGCGGGACATTTTCACGCGCTCAACTGGTTTTTCGAATTCCGTTTTTGCAACTGGAGCAGGAGCTGGACTCTTTGGAGCAGCTGGTGCTTCTTTTGGTGCTGCAGCATGAGCTTGTACATCATGTGGTCTCACGCGTCCAAGTGGATCTGTGCTACGTACGTCGTTTAAGTCGATTCCTAATTCACGAGCCATTTTTCTAGCAGCTGGTGATGCGATAGGACGGTTTGTATTTGGTAAACCTTGTAGTGTTGCAGTTTGCTCAGCATTTGGTGCTTCAGTCGTTTCTTGTTTTGGTTGCTCAGCCACTGGTGCAGGTGTACTTACTGCAACTGGTGCTCCATTAGCATCTAAAATTGCGATAGTTGCGCCAACTTCAACTGTATCCCCAGGTTCGCCTAGTAACTTCGATACAATACCTGAATCTTCTGCAATGATTTCTACATTGACTTTATCAGTTTCAAGCTCAACAACGCTGCCACCTTTCTCAACTTTGTCGCCTACGTTGATAAGCCATTGTGAAATAGTTCCTTCAGTAATAGATTCTGCAAGCTCAGGTACTTTAATTTCGATCATTTTAAATGTCCTCCCCTTATTTGCCTAACGGTGTGTTTTTTCTTCTTTTGTCTTCGGTAATCTCCATTTGTTAGCCTGGCCTTGGGCAGAATATCTGCCCAAGGAACAAGCAAGAAAGCTTCATTGTTACTTTTTAGTTGCTGTAAACTTCAATTTCTTGTTTATCTTGACGGAAGTTATACTTTACATCTAAAGCATGTGCAACGATTAGTTCTTGCTCAGCTTTGTGAGCGAATGGATCGCCGCCAGATGGACTAGAGCGATCAGGACGTCCAATGTAGCCTGTTTTCACTTTATCTCCAGCAAGTTCGAACAGAATTGGAGCCATGTAATGCCATGCGCCCATATTACGAGGTTCTTCTTGAACCCAAATGATTTCTTCTAAGTTTTTAAAGCGTTTAATAATAGATTGAACTTTCTCAGCAGGGAATGGGTACAATTGCTCAATACGAACGACATGAACTTCGTCTAAGTTGTACTCATGTTTACCAGACTCGATTTCTGCTGCTAAGTCAATCGCCATTTTACCTGTGCTTAAAACAAGACGTTTTACTTTATTTGGTTTCATGCCAAGGTTTTCTTGTTCTAAAGCAGGTTGGAAACGTCCTTCGCTTAACTGACTAGCAGTTGAAAGCGTAAGTGGGTGACGTAATAAACTCTTCGGCGTCATCAATACTAATGGTCGAACAGCTTCTGTTCCTAAGATAGATGCTTGACGACGCAGGATATGGAAGTATTGAGCCGCGCTCGTTAAGTTTGCAACTGTCCAGTTATTCTCAGCAGCTAACTGTAAGAAACGCTCTGGACGTGCACTAGAGTGCTCTGGTCCTTGACCTTCATAACCGTGTGGTAATAGAAGAACTAAGCCAGATTTTTGACCCCATTTTGCTCTTCCAGCTGAAACATATTGATCAAATAATGCTTGCGCAGTATTTGAGAAGTCACCATATTGCGCTTCCCACATAACAAGAGTTTCTGGAGCGAATACGTTATAACCATATTCGTAACCAACAACAGCAGCCTCTGATAACGGACTGTTATGAACAGAGAATGAAGCATTAATGTTTGGTAAGCGATGTAATGGTGAATATGTTTCATTTGTATCAGTATCGTGTAATACGATATGACGGTGTGCGAATGTACCACGCTGTGAATCTTGACCAGTTAAACGAATTGGCGTACCTTCTTGTAAAATAGAAGCGAATGCTAATGATTCAGCAAGTGCCCATTCAATTTTGCCGTTCTCTTCAAGAGCATCTTTACGGCGCTCAAGAATTTTCTTCACTTTCGGATATACGTTAAAGCCTTCTGGCCAAGATAGTAGACCTTCATTAATTGCACGAAGTGAGTCAATCTCAACGCCAGTATCAATTGACTGAATACCTTTTGCAACAACATCTGGTACTTTAACGTGAATTGTTGCATCACTCGTATCAGCTGGTGGTACTTGTGCATAGTCGGATTTTAATTGCTCTTGTATAAACTGTGTAATTGTTTCAACCTCATCTGCATTTAGAACACCAGCAGCTTGTAATTGATCTGCATAAATTGCTCTTACAGTTGGATGGTTTTTAATTTTTTTGTACACTTGTGGTTGCGTAACTGCCGGGTCATCCATTTCGTTATGACCGTAGCGGCGGTAACCAATTAAATCGATTAAGAAGTCTTTTTTGAACAACATGCGATATTGAATCGCAAGGTTAGCAGCTGCAAGACAAGCTTCCGGATCATCAGCATTCACGTGAACAATCGGAATATCGAAACCTTTTGCAAGGTCACTTGAATATTTCGTAGAACGAGAATCATAGCTATCAGTCGTAAAACCAACTGCATTGTTTGCGATAACATGAATCGTTCCGCCTGTTTGGTACGCGTTCAATCTGCTTAAGTTGAGTGTCTCAGATACAATACCTTGACCAGGGAATGCAGCATCACCATGAACTAAAATTACGAATGATTTTGAAGTATCTTGATCTGGAAGACCAGATTTTTTACGATTCTCTTGAGCCGCACGTGCGAAACCTTCTACTACAGGATTCACGAACTCAAGATGACTCGGGTTATTTGCTAATGTAACGCGAGTACTAACTTCTTCGTTACTAACGACTTGTTCTCTACCTAAATGGTATTTCACGTCGCCAGTCCAGCCAGAATTAGCCACTGCGCCTTCTATTTTTGCATGTTTGAACTCAGCAAACATGTGGCTATATGGTTTTTCTAATACGTGAGCAAGTACGCTTAGGCGACCGCGGTGAGCCATACCAATCATGACATCCTCTACGCCGTTCTTAGCACCTTCTAGAACAATTTCATCTAAAACAGGTACAAGCATATCAACGCCCTCGATAGAGAAACGTTTTTGCCCAACGAATGTTTTATGCAAGAATTGCTCGAAACCTTCAACAGCTGTTAAACGTTTTAAAAGAGCAGTTCGTTTTTTATTTGATAGTGGTTGACGCAATGAATTTGATTCCACCATTTGATGCAACCACGCGCGTTCTTCACTATCTTGTATATGAGAAAATTCATAAGCTAAAGATTTTGTATAAACGTCTTTTAATCTATGAATTACATCAAGTGCAGTGTGAATACCTTCTGGTGCATCTTGCCATACCGTTTTCGCTGGAATCGCTTTCAAGTCAGCATCGCTCAGTTCGTTCATTGCTTTCTCAAGAAGAGATTGTCCATTTGCAGCATCTTCCATCGGGTTGATGTGAGCCAACGTGTGCCCGAAAGAACGAATCTGCTCAACAAGTTGAACGACTTTAAGAATTTTTTCAATGTTACCTGTGTTTTGAGGAGAAAAATGTGTTGCTGTGTTGTCCCCTGTTACGACATCATCTTGAAACGAAGGAGCTCCAAAAATTTCAAAAAGCTCTTGTAATTCCGGATCAACAGAACCTGCTCCAGTTACGTAAAGATCATACTGCTCAATAACATAACCAAGGTTCGGACCGTGGAACTTGGCCCAAGGGTTTGTCGTTGTATTCTTCCTCGTCATTTGTTTAAACCTCCCAATGCATATAATCCTTTTCCATACAAAGGTGCATTTTGCTCTTTTTCAATAAGTAATGAATCAATAATCAATGTAAATGTTTTTCTTTACTCTTATGTTATTACAATAATTTACATAATACCAAACACTATTACTTATCTGTTT